>JBDRBM010000046.1:0-2858 GCA_043822665.1 Candidatus Omnitrophota bacterium | reverse complement strand
GAAGATTTTACTAAACATACAATAACCCTTCCGTATAATGACGCGGATGGACTTGAAAAAGCAGAATATTTATTCAAAGATGATCTGGCAGCTATAATTATCGAACCCGTTATGGGGAATTGCGGTGTGGTATTGCCAGACACTGGTTTTTTGCGGGGCTTGAGGAGGATCGCTGATAAACACAACGCAGTTCTTATTTTTGATGAGGTCATTACTGGATTCAGGGTTTCATACAGTGCCGCGCAAGGTTTTTTTGGAATAAAACCAGATCTTACCTGCTTAGGGAAGATTATAGGCGGGGGGTTGCCGGTAGGCGCCTTTGGAGGAAGAAAGGAAATTATGAATCTTTTAGCGCCCACAGGCAATGTCTATCAGGCAGGCACGCTCTCTGGTAATCCTGTTGCTGTTACAGCTGGCATAATAACATTAAGGATGCTTAAAGAGGATAATCCATACAATGAATTAGAAAATAATACAAACAAACTGTGCAAAGGTATAGTATCAAGCGCTGAAAAATATGGTATAAGACTGCGGGCAAGTCATATCGGGTCCATGTTCAGCATATTTTTTGGAGATAAAGGCCAGGACGCAGATTTATTTAAAAGATTCTTTCATGAGTTGCTGAAGAATAGAATTTACTTTTCACCATCTGGATTTGAGGCAGATTTTTTATCGACAGCGCATAGCAAGGATGACATAGATGAGACTATAGCCGCAGTTAATGAGACATTTAAATATTTAGGGAGGGAAAGATGAATATTTTAATCAATGGCAAAAAGGAAGAGCTCAATGGCAATATTACAGTAGCCAAACTTTTAGAACATAAAAATATCAGGCCTGAAGTTGTTACAGTGGAGTTGAACAATAGGATTTTAGAAAAATCTAAGTACAGCGAGACATTTCTTAAAGGCGATGACAGGCTGGAGTTTGTCTATTATATGGGTGGCGGAGAGATCTCTATTAATAACCAGGCAAAGAATACAAAAGTGGCAGACAGTGTCTTGGAGTTGATCGGACAAACTCCAATGGTGAGATTCAATAAAATCGTTACGCCGGATATGGCTGACATACTGGCAAAGCTGGAGTCATTTAATCCTGGTGGCAGCGTTAAGGACAGGATATGCCTTTCTATGATACAAGACGCAGAGAAAAAAGGGCTGCTGAAAAAAGGCTCCACTATTATTGAACCTACTAGCGGAAATACCGGGATAGGCCTTGCTATGATTTCAGCTGTCAAGGGTTATAAATGCATAATCACTATGCCGGAGACCATGAGCCTGGAGAGGATCTATATCCTCAAGTCTTATGGCGCAGAAGTTATTCTTACCCCTGGCGTGGATGGCATGCAAGGATCTATTAAGAAAGCAGGTGAGCTTTTGAAAAAGATCCCTAATAGCTTTATGCCGCAGCAGTTCCAGAACAAGGTCAATCCCGAGGCGCACAGGAAAACAACTGCCAGGGAGATTATCGAGGCAGTAGATGGGGTGATAGACGCGTTTGTGGCCGGGGTTGGCACAGGAGGCACTATTACCGGCGTGGGAGAGGTCTTAAAACAACGTAATCCTGAAGTTAGAATAGTAGCTGTTGAACCGAGTTCGAGCGCGGTTCTGTCTGGGAAAGAAAAAGGGCCCCACAAGATCCAGGGCATAGGCGCTGGTTTTGTGCCAGATGTCCTAAATCGCGGGATAATAGATGAGATAATTCAAGTAAGCGATAGCGACGCCTTTAAAACCTCGCGGCGATTGGCCAGGCTGGAAGGGTTATTTGTCGGTATATCAGCTGGCGCCGCAGCCTGGGCGGCTATAGAGGTGGCAAAGAATCTTGGTAAAGGGAAAAGAGTGGTTGTGGTTTTCCCTGATACGGGCGAGAGATATTTTTCAATGCAGCAGTATTTCGAGGCTTAAAATACAGGTGTCATTGCTTCGGCGGATTCCATCAGCCTCGTAATGATATTAGTGAGGTAAATAATATGTCAGACTACAATATTAAAGAACTCAAGAGCAGCGGTTTAATGAAGCAGAAGGAAAAAGATATATTTTCTCTACGCCTGCGCATTGTGGGAGGTTTTGTAAAAAGTGAACAGCTGGTAAAGCTTTCAGAGATTGCCAATAAATTCGGCAAAGGATATATACATCTTACTACAAGGCAAGGCATCGAGATCCCAAATATAAACTTTAGGGACTTTGAGAAGGTAAAAGAGGAGCTTGCCAAGGTCGAGTTACAGATGGGTGCGTGCGGACAGAGGGTAAGGACTGTGACCGCGTGTCAGGGCAAGGAATGCAGCCATGGCCTGATAGATTGTCTTTTACTGGCAAGGGAAGTTGATAAGAAATATTTTGGAATCGGCGGGTATCCTCATAAATTCAAGATAGGAATTACTGGCTGTCCAAATGCATGCATAAAACCTCAGGAGAATGATTTAGGAATAATGGGCAGGCTTAAGAAGAGATTTGTAAAGGAAAATTGCAATTATTGCGGACTGTGCGCTGAGATCTGTCCTGTGGGAGCGATAGAAGTGGACAGGAATAGTGAAAAGATACTCTTTGACGCAGATAAATGCATTGGCTGCGGAGATTGTGTGTATTCTTGCCCGACAGACGCATGGCGAAAGAGACAAGAGGGCTGCGCCATTTTTGTCGGCGGCAAAATGGGAAAATTTCCAAAACTCGGCATAAAGGCTTTTGATTTTGTTGAGTCAAAAGAGAGGGTGTTTGAGATTATTCAAAAGACCTTGGAATTCTATAAAAAATTCGGCAATAAAGGCGAAAGATTCAGGGATACACTGGACAGGGTAGGGTTGGAGAAATATAAGAACAAAGTGTCATAAAAATGTCTTTTTTGAGATTGCTTCGCTTTGC
>JBDRBM010000045.1:0-15224 GCA_043822665.1 Candidatus Omnitrophota bacterium | reverse complement strand
TCATTATTCCGATAGCCATGGAAAAGGAACTCCGCTTTGCCATAAGAGAAGGCGGCCACACAGTAGGCGCAGGGGTTGTGTCTGAGATTATTGAATGATTTGTTCGGGGTTCGGATATCGGGTAACGGGTAACGGGTAACGTGGGTCGGGTAACGGATATCGAACCCCGGTCCCCGATACACGGTACACGATACACGATATCCGATACACGGTACACGAACAAATAGCGCTAACACGGAGCAAAGATGGCAAGGGAATTGATTATAATTGCCTGCACAGAATGCAAGAGGCGCAATTATACAAGCACAAGAAATAAGAAAAAGCAAACAAAAAGGTTAGAAATAAATAAATTTTGCAAGTTTTGCAGAAAAAGAACAGCTCATAAAGAAGAGAAGTAGCAATAAGTTTCGATTGATCCCGATGTTGCAAAAGAAGAATAAATAGCCGCCGACGCTGTTAAAAAAAAGAGGGGCGTAAACAGAGACCCTCTTTTTTTTAACAGAGGCTTAAAGAAAAAAATCGGCGCTGGCATAGGCCAGTAGCTCTAATTGGCAGAGCAGCGGTCTCCAAAACCGCGTGTTGGGGGTTCGAATCCCTCCTGGCCTGCCAATTTGGGATTCGAATGGAGCCACGTAGATGCGACCGAATAGGGAGCATCTGTTTACGTGGCGGATGGCCGACCCGGAGCGAAGCGGAGGGCGCCGAATCCCTCCTGGCCTGCCAATTTGGGATTCGAATGGAGTCCGCCGCATGCGATGAATAAGAGCATGCGCTTGGCGAGACGGATGGCCGACCCGGAGCCTCATGGCGCAGTGAAGGACCTTTTTTAAATATGAAGATATTTTCGCGCATAACAAAATTTATAACTGAAGTAAAAGTGGAAATGCATAAGGTGTCGTGGTCAGATAGACAGGAGTTGATAGGCTCAACAGGGGTAGTGATTGTCTCCACGTTACTCCTCGCTATATTTATAGGTATAGTTGATATAATCCTGTCGCGTTTTGTAAGTATCCTTTTAAAATGATTTATTGTGTGGGATTTCAGAGAGTTGTAGTATTGGCAGCGCAAAGCGCTCAAGCTACAATCAAGGGTTATTGCTATATTACCTGATGGGATGGCATAATTAAAACTTATGAGCGGTAAGTGGTACGTTATACATACATTAACAGGCCAGGAAGAAAAAGTAAAGGCAAATATTGAAGGCAAGATTCAGGAAGGCCTTTTAGCGGAAAAGGTCTTTCAGGTCCTAATACCCACTGAACAGGTATCAGAAGTAAAAGACGGGAAAAAAAGGATATCTCTCAGGAAATTTTTCCCTGGTTACGTGCTTGTTGAGATGGATATGAATGACGAGTCCTGGTATACAGTCAGGAATATACCAGGCGTAACAGGGTTTATAGGCACAAAGACAAAACCCGTACCTTTATTAGAAAGCGAAGTCAGGCATATAATAAAACAGACAGAGGAGAGAAAAGAAAAACCAACGCCCAAGGTAATTTTTGAAAAAGGGGATAATATTAAGATAATCGAAGGCCCTTTTATAAATTTCAACGGGACAGTGGAAGAGATAAACCCTGACAAGGGCAGGGTAAAGGTCATGGTTACGATCTTTGGCCGTGCCACACCTGTTGAACTGGAATATTGGCAAGTGGAAAGATTATAGAAAGTAGATTCAATTATTTGTAATCTACTGAACGAAACGAGGCAAGATGGCCAAAAGTATTAAGTCGATAATTAAACTACATGTCACAGGCGGACAGGCGAATCCAGCTCCCCCTGTTGGACCAGCACTTGGCCAGCATGGCGTGAACATAATGGAGTTTTGCAAGTCTTTTAATGAAAGGACGAAAGATAGGCCGGGGCTTGTGCTGCCTGTTGTGATAAGCGTATATGAAGATAAATCCTTTTCTTTTATTATAAAGAGTCCGCCGTGTTCAGTGCTTTTAAAAAGGGCATGCGGCATTGCAAAAGCCTCAGGCCAACCGAACAAAGAAAAAATAGGCAAGGTAACAAAGGCCCAGGTCAAGGAGATCGCGCAGACAAAGATGGTCGATCTAAACGCGTCTAGCATAGAGAGCGCAATGAGGATAGTTGAAGGAACAGCCAGAAGCATGGGCATAGAGGTGGTCGAATGAAAGAATTTCATGGCGCATTGAACAAATTTTTTTATACTCTAGACATGCTGACCAAAAACGAAGAAGGAGATGAAATCTCAGATTATGGCAAAGCTAACAAAGAAGGCAAAAGAGGCCCAAAAAATAGTAGATAAGAACAAGGCTTATACGCTGGAAGAAGCTGTCTCAATATTAAAAAAAGCGCCGGCCGCAAAATTCAACGAGACAGTCGAGCTTTCGCTCAGTCTTAATGCTGACCCCAAGCAGTCTGATCAGATTGTAAGGGGCACAGTGATTTTACCGCACGGGACAGGCAAGAAAATAAAGATCCTTGTGCTTTGTAAAGGAGAAGGCGCCAGCGACGCGCAGGCAGCAGGCGCTGATTATGTGGGAGGAGATGACTTTATATCAAAGATCAATTCGGGATGGATTGATTTTGATGTGGTTATAAGTTCGCCTGACATGATGCGCGAAGTCGGTAAGCTTGGAAAGGTACTCGGCCCACGGGGCCTAATGCCTAATCCCAAGACAGGCACAGTTACAAATGACCTGGCGGGCGCAATAAAGGCCGCAAAGGCCGGCAAGGTGGAATTTAAACTTGACAAGCTGGGAAACATAAATAATGCCATAGGCAAGATTTCTTTTGAAGAGAAGGCTATATGCGAGAATGCAATCAGCATCATAAACGCTATTAACAAAGCAAGGCCGCGCGGCATTAAAGGGAAGTGCATAAAGAATATATCAATATCAACAACGATGGGGCCAGGCTTAAAACTTGATTTAATAAAACTGGGGACGTTATAATGGCAAAACTCGCGATGAGTTGTAAGGGCATGATGGTAAAGGAGATTTCAAGTCGGCTTAATAACGCCAGCCTTCTTATTGTGACGAGCTACAAAGGCCTTAGCGCTCAGGATTTGAACGAACTTAGAAAGAACATTAGGAGTGTATCCGGTGAATATATTGTTGCGAGAAACGCAATGGCCAGAAAGGCGCTGGCAGAAGGTTCGAATAACAGGCTGGGAGATTATATTAAAGGTGAGGTTGGCATAGCGCTTGACAGAAAGAAAGACCCAATAGATATACCCAAGATTCTGGCAAGGTTTTTAAAGGAGCACGAGAATCTGAAGATACACGGCGGCATAATGAACGGCGAGATAATCTCTGAACAAGACATAATGTCTATTGCGGCGCTTTCGTCGCGCGATGTTCTTCTGGGAAAACTTGCCAATGTTCTGAACGCACCCATACAGGGCCTTGCCGGCGTGCTGAACGCTATTATATGTAAGATCGTTTACGCGTTAAAAGCCGTAAAGGAAAAGAAAGAAAAAACTGGGGACACAAAGGCGCAAGAAGAAAATAAACCTGGAGAGGCCATGCAACCAGAGAGTGGCAAGCCTGCTGAGGCCGAGATAAAAATAGAAGAGAAGCCAGAGGATGTTAAAGAGGAAGAGAAAAAAGAAGAGTGATTGAATTCGGATTTAGCAATCTTAACAAAGAAAGGGGTAAATAAAATGGCTGACGAAAAGAAAATCGAAGAGATGCTTGGGACAATAGAGGGGATGTCTGTTCTCGATCTATCCAATCTTGTCAAGGCGATTGAGGAGAAGTTTGGAGTTACGGCCCAGGCACCTGTAGTGACTGCCGTAGCTGGTGCAGGTGTGGCAGCTGCGCCACAGGAAGAGAAGACGACATTTACTGTTGTCCTGACCTCGGCCGGTGACAAGAAGATACAGGTTATAAAAGAGATCAGGTCTATCACCAATCTTGGACTGAAAGAGGCGAAAGACCTTGTCGAGGGCGCCCCTAAGACAGTCAAGGAAGGGGTAGGAAAAGAAGAAGCCGAAGACGTAAAGAAGAAGCTTGAAGCGCAGGGCGCAAAAGTAGAACTTAAATGAGGGGTCGGGGAGTTTCTTCGCGTATTCGACCCCTCATCCTGACGAGCGAAGCGAGGAAGGATCCCTTTAGATCCTTCAGCCCTTCGGGCTTCAGGATGAGCCCATCGAGTAGAAAAGAGCCCCAACGGCTCACTTAAATAATAACCGGTATTAAATCGAGGACCCTAAATGCCTAATAGAAAAAATTACGCCAAGCTTAAGGAAATTATAAAAATACCTTATTTACTGGAAATACAAAGAGAGTCTTACAAAGACTTTCTTCAGCTGGATATACCCAAGACCAAGCGTAAAAATGAAGGCCTTCAGGCTGTATTTGAGGAAGTGTTTCCTATTGAGTCTAATGACGGAAGATACAGACTCGAATACCTTTATTATATAATAGGAAAGCCTAAATACGACAAGCTGGAGTGTCAGAAAAGGGCAGTAAGCTATGCGGTGCCTCTTAAGATAAAGGTAAGGCTGAAATCTCCAAAAGACGCGAAAGAGCAGGAGGTGTACCTCGGGGATTTACCTATGATGACAGAGAACGGCACCTTTATTATTAACGGGGACGAACGCGTTATAGTCAGCCAGCTTCACCGTTCACCTGGTGTCTCATTCGAAGAGACCCTGCACCCTACCGGTAAAAGGATTTACTCGGGGAGGATTATACCCAGCCGCGGGGCATGGATGGAATTTGAATTTGACGCCAATGACGTACTGCAGGTTTTTATTGACAGGAGAAAAAAGATATTAGCCACGATATTGTTAAGGACATTGGGTTATGAGAGCAATGAAGATATTATGCGGCTTTTTACCGGAGTAGAGAGGACGAGGCCCGCACGCAAGTCAGGTATGCTCAAATATATCGGCCGCATTGTAGTTAAGGACGTAAAACATCCAGAAACAGATGAGGTGATTGTAGAGAATAATAAGGTATTGGACGAATCCATTATAGAAAAGATCTGGGAATCAGGCGTGAGATATCTTGAGCTTTTCCGTGATACAGTGCAGGAAATTTCAAATACACTGGAAAAAGACCATACAAAGACAAGAGACGAGGCATTGCTTGATATATACAAGAAATTAAGGCCTGGCGACCCGCTGACAACAGAAAGCGCAAAGGCGCTTCTCGACAAACTGTTTTTTGATAAAAGAAGATATGACCTGACAAAGGTAGGCCGCTATATACTGAATCGCAAACTCAAGATGGAAGTTTCTATAAGCAAAACCGTGCTCGACAAAGAGACAATTGTAAATGTTATAAGATATCTTTTAGAGTTGAAGAACGGCCAGGGTGAGATAGACGACATAGATCATCTGGGCAACAGGCGCGTCAGGACAGCTGGAGAATTATTGGGTGAGCAGTTCAGGATAGGCCTGGCCAGGATGGAGCGCTTCGCAAAAGACCGTATGGCTATATACGATGTCGATACTATGATGCCGTATCACTTGATAAACTCTAAAGTGCTTTCCAGCGTGATAAAGGATTTTTTTGGCAGGAGCCAGCTCAGCCAGTTTATGGACCAAACCAATCCTCTGGCGGAGATGACACATAAAAGACGCCTTAGCGCATTAGGGCCGGGAGGCCTATCACGGGAGAGGGCTGGTTTTGAGGTCCGCGACGTCCATCACTCTCATTACGGCAGGATCTGCCCTATAGAAACGCCAGAAGGCCCTAATATTGGGTTGATATCATCCCTGAGTACGTATGCCCGTGTAAATAAATTCGGTTTCATCGAGACACCCTATAGAAAAGTTGAAAGCGGAAGGGTTACTAACAGGATTGAGTATCTTACGGCAGACGTGGAGGATCAATATATAGTCGCGCAGGCAAATGCTAAGCTTGACAAAGAAAATTATTTTACGGAAGACAAGGTATCGTGTAGGCACAAAGGCAACTTTCCCTTGGTGCAACCGAGTAAAATAGACTACATGGATGTTTCCCCAAAACAGCTTGTTAGCGTGGCCGCGGGGCTGATACCTTTTTTGGAACACGACGACGCGAATAGGGCGCTCATGGGCTCTAATATGCAGCGCCAGGCAGTACCGCTTTTATTCACGGAGTCTCCTTTAATAGGTACGGGTTTAGAAGAGAGGACGGCCGTTGATTCAGGCGCTGTTGTCATAGCCAAGGCAGGCGGCAAGGTCACAGCTGTGCAGTCAGACGAGATAACAGTTAACAATAGCATAGTTTATAAGTTGAGAAAATTTTCCAGAAGCAATGCCAATACCTGCATAAACCAGAGACCGCTTGTCAAAGTAGGCGATAGGATAGAAGCGGGCGAGGTAATTGCTGATGGGCCGGCCACAAGTGAAGGCGAACTTGCGCTTGGCAGGAATGTGCTTTGCGCGTTCATGCCGTGGCGCGGCTATAATTTTGAAGACGCGATACTGGTAAGCGAGAAGCTGTTAAAAGAAGACACATATACGTCTATACATATAGAGGAATTCGAAATAGAATCACGTGAAACAAGGCTTGGTAATGAGGAAATTACCAGGGATATCCCTAACGTCAGCGAAGACGCTCTTAGGAATCTCGGTGAAGACGGTATAATAAGAATAGGCGCGGAAGTAAGGCCGGGGGATATACTTGCCGGGAAAGTAGCGCCTAAAAGCGAGACAGAGCTTTCGCCCGAAGAAAAACTTCTCCGTGCTATTTTCGGAGAAAAGGCAGGCGATGTACGCGACGCGTCCCTTACTGTTCCCTCCGGAGTCGAAGGTATAGTCGTTGACTCTAAGGTATTTTCAAGAAAGGGCCAGAAATCAAAATCAAAAGAGGAGTTGCAAAAGGAGCACAAAGATACACAGAGAATAAGGACGGAATATGAAAAACAGGTCGAGAATATAAAAAAAGAAAGGGAAAACCGCTTATTTAAACTGCTTTCAGGCGTAAAGCTTACGGCTCCCCTATTGTCAGATGAGACAGGGACGACCTTGATAGCGGAGGGCAGGCGTTTAAGAGAAAAAGATATCTCGAAATTCGAAAAATGCGATATCTCCAGCGTGAAGATAGAGGCAGATCTAGAACTTGAATTTGAAGTCAAGCGCACCCTTGCTATTTACAACGACCAGATAGAAGAAGTGTTATACGAGGAAGAGCATGAGGTAGACAAGATAAAGAGAGGCGATGAACTGCCTGCTGGTGTGTTGAAAAGAGTCGTTGTGTATGTTGCGAGTAAAAAGCGTTTATCTGTCGGAGATAAGATGGCCGGGCGGCATGGGAACAAGGGTGTCATAGCTAAGATATTGCCGGAAGAGGACATGCCTTTTATGGAAGACGGCACTCCTATCCAGGTAGTCTTAAATCCTCTGGGCGTACCGTCAAGGATGAATGTAGGCCAGCTACTCGAGACACATTTGGGCTGGGCAGCCAAGGTCCTGGGATTTAAGGTTATGACGCCCGTATTCGATGGGGCAAAAGAAGACGAGATAAAGCTTGAACTTAAGAATGCGAAATTGCCCCAGAATGGTAAGGTCAACCTGTTTGACGGTTTCACGGGAGAGAAATTTGATCAAAAGGTTGCGGTTGGTTACATATACATGATGAAACTTGCCCATCTGGTGGATGACAAGATACACGCGCGTTCCATAGGCCCGTATTCACTCGTAACGCAGCAGCCTCTCGGAGGAAAAGCACAGTTTGGCGGACAAAGGTTTGGAGAAATGGAAGTATGGGCTCTGGAGGCATATGGCGCGGCATATACACTGCAGGAGCTTTTGACAGTAAAAAGTGACGATGTCTCTGGCAGGACAAAGGTGTATGAATCCATAGTGAAGGGAGAGCATGCATTGCATCCAGGCATGCCTGAGTCCTTTAATGTTTTGGTTAAAGAGCTGCAAAGCTTATGCCTTGATATCAAGACAGAGTACAAAGACGGATTAGCGCCATCAGCTATTATATCGAAAGAGGAACTGAAAGAGGAGCGCAAAAGACGCAAGAAAGAAAAGAGAAAGAAGAGATAAGCGAGACATAACTTACCCTCAAGGAGCCTTATGTTCAGTAAAGAACAAATGAATCCATTTGATTTTATATCGATAAAAATCGCTTCCCCTGATGTTATCAGATCTTGGTCGCACGGCGAGGTGAAAAAACCGGAGACCATAAACTATAGGACGCTCCGTCCTGAAAAGGATGGCCTCTTTTGCGAAAAGATATTCGGCCCGACGCGCGATTGGGAATGTAGCTGCGGAAAATACAAAAGGGTGAAGTATAAGGGTATTGTATGCGATCGCTGCGGCGTAGAGGTGACGCTCTCAAAAGTCAGACGTGAGAGGATGGCACATATTGAGCTGGCTTCACCGTGTTCGCACGTATGGTTTTTTAAGGCCATGCCGAGCCGCATGGCATTGTTATTGAATATAGGCTTGCGTGATCTGGAGAGAGTGATATATTATGAAGAATATATGGTCATAGATCCTGGCGAGACGCCGTTGAAGAAAAAAGAGCTTTTAAGTGAGGAAAAATACAGGCAATGCATAGAGGAGTACGGCAATAAATTTAATGCCATGATAGGCGCGGAGGCGATAAGGGAGCTTTTGGCAGAGCTTAATCTCGATGAATTAATAGCAGTGCTCAAGGCTGATTTAAGCGAGCAGAAGTCAGAACAGAACAAGAGAAAGATCCTGAAGAGGTTGAAGATAATAGAGGCCATCAATAAATCAGGCAACAAGCCCGAATGGATGATAGTAGATACCCTGCCTGTTATCCCCCCTGATTTGAGGCCGCTTGTCCCTCTTGAAGGCGGTAGGTTTGCCACGAGCGATTTAAACGACCTGTACAGAAGGGTCATAAATCGCAATAATCGCCTTAAAAAGCTTATTGAGTTAAAGGCCCCGGATATAATTATAAGAAACGAGAAACGCATGCTGCAAGAGGCTGTTGACGCGCTCTTTGATAACGGAAGGCATGGCAGGGCGGTGCTTGGACCGGCAAACAGGCCTCTTAAATCCCTGAGTGACATGTTAAAGGGGAAACAGGGCAGGTTTAGGCAGAATCTCTTGGGTAAGCGCGTGGATTATTCAGGCAGGTCTGTTATAGTCGTAGGGCCGGAATTAAAGCTTTGGGAATGCGGTCTGCCTAAGAGGATGGCCCTAGAACTCTTCGAACCTTTTATTATAAAGAAATTAAAGGAAAAAGGATTTGTTCATACGATAAAGAGCGCAAAGAGGATGGTTGAAAAGGCGCGGCTTGAGGTATGGGACATACTGGATGATGTAATAAAAGATCACCCGGTATTATTGAATAGGGCGCCTACCCTCCATAGACTTGGCATACAGGCATTTCAGCCGGTATTGATAGAAGGAAAGGCAATAAGGATACACCCTCTGGTATGCACCGCGTTTAACGCTGATTTCGACGGCGATCAGATGGCGGTTCATGTGCCGCTTTCAATGGAAGCGCAGATGGAGTCAAGAATGCTGATGCTTGCCTCGAACAATATCTTTTCCCCTTCGGATGGAAGGCCTATTATTACGCCGACACAGGACATAGTCCTTGGGTCATATTACCTTACCCTGGATAAATCTGGATTAAAAGGCGAGGGAAAGGTTTTTTCGGATCAGGAAGAGGCAGAGCTTGCCTTAAGCGACAGAGAAGTGGATATGCATGCCAAGATAAAAGCGAGGGTCAACGGTGAACTTCTTGAAACAACAGCGGGGAGGATCCTCTTTAATCGTATTGTGCCAAAAGGCATGCCTTACGTCAATCTAGCGCTTGATAAATCAAACTTGAGTAAGGTCATAGAGGATTGCTATAATTTGTTCGGCCATGACGCGACAGTAAAGCTTCTTGACGATGTAAAGGAATTAGGGTTTGAATATGCCACGCTCGCGGGGTTGTCCATTTCAATAGACGACCTCATTATACCCAAAGACAAGGGAAAGGTAGTCGCGAGTTCTAAAAAAGAGGTGAATTCAGTAGAAGACCAGTACCGTAAAGGTATTATTACCGAAAGAGAGCGCTACAATAAGATAGTAGATATCTGGACGCACGCAACAGACAAAGTTTCGGATCTTATATTCAATGAACTGGACTCCTTTAACCCTGTTTTTATGATGGCACAATCAGGGGCAAGAGGTTCAAAACAGCAGATCAGGCAGCTTTCAGGCATGAGAGGCCTTATGGCCAAGCCCTCAGGCGAAATCATAGAGACGCCTATTACAGCGAATTTCAGAGAAGGCCTGACAGTGCTTGAATATTTTATATCGACTCACGGCGCAAGAAAAGGGCTGGCTGATACAGCATTAAAGACAGCTGACTCCGGGTATCTTACCAGGCGGCTCGTGGATGTTGCGCAGGATGCCATAATAAGAGAACATGATTGCGGGACGCTGAACGGCATACTTGTAGGCGCCATAATAGAAGCAGACGAAGAGGTTGTTCCGCTCAAGGAAAGGATAATCGGGAGAGTGGCTGTTGATAATATAGTGGATGTCATAACTGACAATAATATTGTTGTGGCAGGAAACGAGATTACAGAAGAATCCGGAGAGAAGATAGAGAAAGCGGGTATTGAAAAGATAAGAATCAGGAGTGTATTGACATGCGAAACAAAACACGGCGTTTGCGCAAAGTGTTACGGCAGGGATCTTGCCACAGGTAAACTTGTGGAGCTCGGGACAGCCGTTGGTATTATAGCCGCGCAGTCCATTGGCGAACCAGGCACACAGCTTACAATGAGGACGTTCCATATAGGCGGTACAGCATTCAGGATAATTGAGCAGTCGTTTATAAAATCGAAATCAAAAGGTTTTATTAAATATCACAGCCTCAAGACAGTCCAGCAGGAATCCGGCGATGTAATTGTTTTGAACCGCAACGGCCAGGTCAGTATAAATGACGAAGATGGCAGGGAACTTGAAAAATACACTGTGCCATCAGGCTCTGTAATATCTATAAAGGATGGGCAGGAAATAGATAAAAAAGTGATTTTTATGAAATGGGACCCATATACATCTCCGATACTTACAGAAGTGAGCGGAAGGGTGAGGTATGAGGATATAACTGAAGAAGTGACAATGGTCGAGGAGACAGACGAAGCAACAGGCCTGACAGGCCGTGTCATTATAGAGCATAAAGGGGAATATCACCCGCAGATAGTCATAGAGGATGAGAAAAAAGAAGTGCTTGCCATATATCCGATTCCCGCAGGCGCTCATATAGTTTGTCAGGATGGCGCGCATATAAAAGCAGGGATCCTGATAGCCAAAACTCCAAGGCAGGTCAGCAAGACCAAGGATATTACGGGCGGTCTTCCAAGAGTAGCTGAGCTCTTTGAGGCGCGAAGGCCCAAAGACCCTGCGATGATAAGCGAAATAGACGGCATAGTGGAATTTGCGACTTCAAAAAAAGGCCAAAGAAGAATCCTGGTAAGGTCTCCTTCCGGAATGAAGAAGGAATATGTAATACCGCATGGAAAACATCTTAATGTGTACAAGGGTGACAGGGTTTCAACCGGAGATCAGCTTGTGGACGGACCTGTTAATCCGCAGGATATATTAAAGGTAAGCGGAGAAAAAAGACTACAGGAATATCTTGTCAATGAGGTGCAGGAAGTCTACAGGCTTCAGGGTGTAAGGATCAATGATAAGCATATCGAGATCATAGTTAAACAGATGCTCAAGAAGCTTAGGATAGATGATCAGGGAGACACAGAATTCCTGATGGGTATGCAGGTAGATAAGATAGTCTTTCAGGAAGAGAATGCGCGCGTGATAAAGAAAAAGGGGAAACCTGCCAGCGCCACACCTATTCTCTTAGGCATTACCAAGGCCTCTCTCAGTACGGAGAGTTTTATATCAGCGGCAAGCTTCCAGGAGACAACGCGGGTATTGACAGAAGCCGCGGCAAGCGGCAGAGTGGATGAACTTAGAGGATTGAAAGAGAATGTTATTATGGGCCATCTTATACCGGCAGGCACCGGATTTTCCGCTCACCGGGGGATAGCGATGGTAAGAGTAGAAAACGAAGAAGAGAAAATAGAACAGAGAGTAAAGGATTCCGAAAAGTAGCCGCTAATGGAAAGGGAACGCGAATGCCTACAATAAATCAGTTGATACGCATTGGAAGAAAAAGTAAGAAGGTAAAAAGCAAATCGCGCGCCCTTGAGGGATGTCCTCAGAAAAGAGGGGTATGTTTGCAGGTTAAGACGCAGACCCCCAAGAAGCCTAATTCAGCGCTGAGAAAGGTGGCAAGAGTCAGGCTGACTAACGGTATAGAGGTGACCTCTTATATACCAGGGGAAGGCCATAACCTGCAGGAACATTCTATTGTTTTGACCAGGGGCGGCAGGGTAAAAGACTTGCCTGGGGTAAGGTATCACATAGTAAGAGGGACGCTTGATACGGCAGGCGTAGCCAATAGAAAAAAGAGCCGCTCGAAATACGGAACAAAAAGGCCAAAACAATAAGTTATCTGAAGATAATCTCAGACAACTTCAAAAAAGATAACCAACGGAGTAATTATGAGACGTAGACGTGCTGAAACAAGAGATGTCTTAGCAGACCCTAAATATAACAGTAAGCTTGTTACAAGGTTTGTTAATGTAATAATGAAGAAGGGTAAAAAATCCAAAGCCGAGCATATAATATATAGCGCGCTTGACATAGTTGCCAGCAAGACCAATAACAAAGATCCGCTTGAGGCGCTTCAAAAAGCCATAGATAACGCGAGGCCTTTATTAGAAATAAAACCCAGGAGAGTGGGCGGGGCAACATATCAGGTGCCGATAGAAGTAAATATGGAAAGAGGCTCTTCTATCGCAATGAGATGGATAAGGGACTTTGCAAGGCAGAAAAAAGGAAGGCCGATGAATGAGAAACTTGCTGATGAAATAATAGATTCGTTTAATTCGCAGGGTTCCGCAATAAAAAAACGTGAAGATATGCACAAGATGGCAGAGGCCAACAAGGCATTTGCGCATTATAGGTGGTAAGTTAAGCGATTTCAGGAAACATGGCCATTGCGGTACAAGAAAAATCAAACGAGAAATATATGATAACAAGAATCATACCCTTAAATAAAATAAGAAATATAGGAATTATTGCTCATATAGACGCGGGAAAAACCACTACCAGCGAGAGGATACTCTATTATACAGGCAAGCTCTATAAGATAGGAGAGGTTCATGAAGGAACCGCTACTATGGATTGGATGGAGCAGGAGCAGGAAAGAGGCATTACTATTACTGCCGCGGCCGTAAGCTGTAACTGGAAGGACTGCGCGATAAATATTATTGATACCCCTGGCCACGTAGACTTTACAGCAGAGGTAGAGAGGTCACTAAAGGTGCTCGATGGGGCAGTGGTGGTATTCTGCGGAGTCGGAGGCGTACAGCCCCAGTCGGAAACTGTCTGGCGCCAGGCAGACAAGTATAAGGTCCCAAGAATGGCGTTTGTGAATAAGATGGACAGAGTGGGCGCAAATTTTTCAAAGGTGGTTAAGGAGATATGCACAATGCTTGGGGCAAAGGCTTTTCCTATTCAGATTCCAATCGGGAGTGAAAGTAATTTCAAGGGCATAATTGACATAGTAAGGATGAACGCGCGTATATTCGAAGAAGATAAAATAGATGATAATTTTAAAGAAGCCCCCATACCTGAGGAGATGATAAAAGAGGCAAAGGTATACAGGCACGATCTCATAGAGAAACTGGCGGAGTATGATCCCAGCTTGATGGACAAGTACGTCCATGACATCGAGGTAACAGAAGAAGAGATCCGCAACGCGCTTCGCAAGGCAGTTGTCAGTGACCTGTTTGTGCCAATACTCTGCGGAGCCGCCTTTAAGAATAAGGGCGTACAGATGCTTCTCGACGCTATATGCGAGTACCTGCCTTCCCCGCTGGATATACAACCTGTGAAAGGGGCTGACCCGGAGTCCGATAACGAGATATCCAGAAAGACAGATGATGATGAGCCATTTTGCGCCCTTTGCTTTAAGATAGTCAGCGACCCCTATGTTGGCAGGCTTACTTATATCAGGATTTATTCAGGCACGATAAAAAAGAGTTCATATATTTACAACATAAATAAAAACCAGAAAGAGCGACTCAGCAAGATAGTGAGGATGTACGCGAATAAGCAGGAGATTATAGATGAGGCAGGCGCCGGAGATATAGTAGGCGCGGTTGGGCTTAAGAACGCTCGGACAGGAGATACGCTTTGCGATGAGGAGTATCCGATAGTGCTCGAGAAGATGCATTTCCCAGAGCCTGTTGTTTCAATGGCTATTGAGCCGGCAACAAAAGCGGACCAGGACAAACTTGGCATGGCACTAAACAAATTTCAAGAGGAAGACCCGACATTCAAAGTAAGTTATAATAATGAAACAGGTCAAACATTGGTATCTGGCATGGGAGAGCTGCATCTTGAGATCATAATGGACAGGCTTTTTCGCGAATTCAAAGTAGAGGCAAAGACAGGTACTCCGCAAGTCGCATATAAGGAAAAACCCACGAGGGAGGTAAGGTCTGTGGGAAAGTTTATACAGCAGACAGGCGGCAGAGGCCAGTATGGCCACGCGGTCATTATGTTAAAACCAGGAGAACCCGGTTCCGGTATTGAGTTTACTAACAAAATAACAGGAGGAGCTATCCCAAGGGAATACATCCCTGCTGTAAAAAAAGGCATTGAGATGGCATCCCAAAATGGCGTCTTAGCGGGTTACCCGGTAATAGACACAGAAGTGATTTTAATAGATGGCTCTTTTCATGAGGTTGATTCTTCAGAACTTGCGTTCAGAATGGCAGGATCCATAGCCTTATCCGATGGTTTAAGGCAGGCAAAGTGTAAACTTATGGAACCTATTATGAGTCTTGAGGTAATATTTCCGGAAGAATATACAGGGGATGTTATAGGGGACTTGAATTCAAAACGCTGTAGAATACAAGAGGTATATCAAAAGGGGAATTTAAAGGCGGTAAAAGGGAATGTGCCGCTTGTGGAAATGTTTGGGTATGCTACCGCAATAAGGAGCTTGACACAAGGGAGGGCTTCATATACAATGGAACCTTCGCATTACGCAGAGGTACCTTCAAATATAGTAGAAAAAGTAATTGGAAAAGAGAAATAGCAACGCCTGTCCGCATCAGGCGCTTTACCTCGGTGCCGAACGCTTTACTAACAGGCGCCTCGGTACGAGGCAGGATCAAATTTTGTTTCACAAAATTTGGGAGGACTAAAATGGCAAAGGAAAAATTTGAACGCAAAAAACCTCATGTAAACATAGGCA
>JBDRBM010000044.1:0-2858 GCA_043822665.1 Candidatus Omnitrophota bacterium | reverse complement strand
GTTCTGCCGTAGGCAGTCCATAAGGAGGTTCGCAGGCTGTCATCCCTACTAGAAAAAGAACACGGATTAAGATAAAATATTTTAACATATTATTAATCACTTTGCTCTAGGATATCTAGAGTGAAGATTATACCAGGAGGTATCTATGTCAGAAGAGATGAATGTATTCATCGAATACCTGAAAAAAAAAGACCTCAAGCTGACAGAGCAGCGAAAAGAAATACTCAACACCTTCTTAAAAATTGATAAACATCTAAGCGTGGAAGATCTATATGATATTGCCAAGAAAAAGGACCCGAGTATCGGACAGGCTACGGTTTTTAGGACACTTAAGGTGCTGTGCGATGCAGGCATAGCCAAAGAAGTGGACATGGGAGACGGTAAGATAAGATACGAGCACAAATACGGACACGAGCATCACGACCACCTCATATGCACAAAGTGCGGAAGATTCATAGAAGCTGTAGATCTTGAGATAGAAAAACTTCAGGAAGAGCTATGCAGACAGCATGAATTCACCCCCAAGCGCCATAAGATGGAGATATTCGGGATTTGCAAGGATTGCAGAAAGAAAAAATGAATAATGCAAAGGTAAAAATTGCTATAGTTGGTAATCCAAATGTGGGCAAAAGTGTACTTTTTAACGCGCTCACAAAAAAATACGTCAATGTGTCAAATTATCCGGGCACAACAGTCGAGGTGTCACGCGGCACAGTCGATATCAGCGGGACGTCCTACGAAATCATAGATACGCCGGGCATGTATTCATTGTTGCCTATCACAGAAGAAGAAAAGGTAGCAAGGAGAATTCTTTTCTGCGAAAGCCCAGGCATAGTCATACATGTAATTGATGCCAAGAATCTGGAGAGGATGCTAGTTTTGACATTACAGCTTATAGAGGCAGGATTTCAGGCCATACTTGTATTGAATATTATGGATGAGGCTGTAAAAGAGGGCATGGATATCAATGTGAATCTGCTTGAAAAAGAGCTTGGCATACCTGTTGTGGGAGCAGTATCCACGGCGAATAAAGGTATAGATGAATTAAGGAAAAGGATAGTCTCGTATGAAAAAAGATTATAAAGGCCTGGTTGAATATTCTATAGAGATAATCCTGGAAAGGATAAAGGATCTTCTAAAAGGCCAATACCCTATTTCCAAACGCTCCGTGGGGCTTTTGCTTTTTCAGGAGGACGCCGAGATCTATGAGCTTGTGAAAAAAAATGACCCCCAGGCCATCCCTGAAATAGAACAGCTGATAGATGAGATTAGGACTCGCTATGCGAATCATATAAGTTATGAGCTTGCGCTTGAGAGACAGAGAGAGGTAAAAAATATAGTCAGGAGGGTAACAAGGAGTAGAAAAAAAAAGATATCTTTTCAGGAGCGCCTGAGCCGTGTAACCATGAATCCTATCACCGGCCTGCCTGTGCTTTTTCTTGTGCTTTACTGGGGCCTTTACAAGTTTGTGGGGAAATTCGGCGCCGGGACTGTGGTAGATTTTCTCGAAGGATCTCTATTCGAGAGGCATCTTAATCCATTTATCATAAAGGCAGTTGAGCATATTATCCCATGGCCTATACTGCAGGATCTTTTTGTGGGAGAATACGGCATGGTCACGCTGGGTTTCAGATACGCGGTTGCCCTTATCCTGCCAATAGTAACGTTTTTTTTCATTTTCTTTTCTATAATAGAAGACACAGGCTATCTGCCGCGCCTCGCGATGCTTATAGACAGGACATTTAAAAAAATAGGCATGAGCGGAAGGGCTGTTATACCCATGGTCCTGGGCTTTGGCTGCGCGACAATGGCTACCATGGTCACAAGGACCCTTGCCACAAAAAGGGAACGCATAATAGCTACAATACTCCTCGCGCTTGCAGTGCCATGCTCTGCGCAGTTAGGGGTCATGCTAGCCCTTTTAAGCTCGAGACCAAAGGCTACCTTTTTATGGGCAGGAATCGTAGGGTTTGTATTCTTATTTGTAGGTTTTCTTACATCAAGGATATTGCCGGGCGAGAGGCCGTCTTTCTACATGGAAGTGCCGCCCCTGCGATTACCAAAGTTTTCAAATATAATTTCAAAGACCTATGTAAGGGTAAAATGGTATTTCAAAGAGGTTTTACCACTATTTCTTCTGGCCAGTTTTTTTATCTGGGTGGGAAAGCTGACAGGGCTGTTTGATCTTATAATACGCCTCTTAAGCGGGCCTGTGAAGCTTTTAGGGCTGCCGCCTGAAGCGAGCAAGGCATTTTTGTTCGGATTTTTCAGGCGCGACTACGGCGCCGCGGGTCTTTATGATCTTAATAAGGATGGAATGTTAAATGGCGTGCAACTCGTGGTCAGCTGCGTGACGCTGACATTGTTTTTGCCATGCATAGCCCAGTTTCTTATGAATATAAAGGAACGGGGATGGAAAGTCGGCCTGGTCATATCAGTCTTTGTGTTGTTTTTTTCGTTCAGCGTTGGATATACAGTTAACATGGTATTAACCAGATTAGGAGTGATAATATGAACCTATCAGATGGCGCAGAAGAGATACTCGAAAAACTTTGGGAAGCCATAGTGGAAGGCGAAACAGGATACTGCGATGTAGAGGCCTTAGAAGATGCGGATGCCTTGGCTGAACTCGCAGAGCTTAGTTACATTGATATTACGGATAAGCGTGCGACCCTTACCCCAGAAGGCAAGCTTGAATCAGCAAACTGCGTCAGGCGCCACAGACTGGCAGAGAGGTTGTTCGCAGATGTGCTGGATTTGAAAGGGCGGGCCATGGATGAGACAAGCTGCAGATTCGAGCACCTGCTTCATAAAGGCCTCGATGAAAATATCTGCACCCTTCTCGGTCATCCAAAGCG
>JBDRBM010000043.1:0-3433 GCA_043822665.1 Candidatus Omnitrophota bacterium | reverse complement strand
TGGCTACATCAGATAGATACGCTGCTGTTCCTATGCCTAAAGGTATGGCTATCAAAAGCGCGCCTGAAGTAACCATAAGCGTGCTTACCAGCATAGAAACAATTCCATAGGAAGATTTTACATATGAAGTAGGGTTCCAGTGCGCACTAAATAGAAATTGGCGCAAGCTTATTTCCTTAAAAGCAGGGATTGCAGTAAAAACCAAAAGTGCGAATATCCCCAAAAGCACTATTACTACCAGCAGGCCATTAAAGAAAAAGATGCCATGGATTATTTTTTCTTTATATTTTTTTAGCATCATTAATACTGTTCGAGTGAACCAACAAATATTCTTCTCGACTATACTCGAAGAATATTTGTTGGCGAATCGAGAACTACAGTTAATTCTTAAAACCCGGCTTTGTTGTTAAACCCGGCATATTCATCAGGTATGGGGAAAAATCCCTCTTCCTCCACTACCTTCTGACCAGCTGAGCTTAATTCAAACTCAATAAAATCGTAAAGGTCCCCTTCTGGTGTACCATTAATATACTGATTGAGAGGCCTGGCAATTGGATACTTTCCGCTCTTTACATCTTCGGAGTTCAGGGGACTTGCATAGTCACTCCCTGGCCTGGATGCGACTTTTACTATTACGAGTTCATTGCCTGCATCCTTTACATAACCCACGCCTACATAACCAATGCCTGAAACATCCTGTTTTACCGCTTCAACTATCTGCGCATTGCCATTCATCCGGTTCATCCTCTGCGAGTAATCTCCTTTTAACACCGCGTCCATAAAGAAGACAAACGTTCCTGAATTAGACTGTCTTCCATAAAGGGTAATTGTCATATCATCTCCGCCTGCATCTTTCCAGTTAGTAATTTCACCACGGAATATTTTCCCAATCTCATCCATAGTTAGTTTATTAACCGGGTTCCTGGGGTTGGTGATTACGCTCAGGCCATCTATAGCAATAACTACTCTTTTTGGCTGAACACCCCTCTCGTTTGCCTGAGTTATCTCCTTTGGCTTCATTAAACGAGAGGCATTAGCAATATCACACTTTCCATTAATCAATGCAGCGATTCCTGTTCCTGAGCCGCCGCCAGTCACTGCTATATACTTTCCGGGATTCTTCTCCATATAGACCTCGGCCAACCTCTGCACGAGATTTATCAAGGTATCTGAACCTTTTATCTGGAGCATTTTTTGAGCATTAGCATTAGACGTAAAGACTAGCAAGGCACTTATTATTCCCAAAGTTTTTAAATACCGTTTCATAGCTATTTCCCTCCTTTTTTAATATAGTTTAAATCTTGATTGCGACAATTGTGTGACAAAAATGTGAATTCTTTGTAAAATGTTAAAACTTCATTACTACATCTGCCTGTAAAACCTGTTGCTCATTACTCGAACCCAGACTGTGGTCAGAAACACCGGATAAAGTCTTTATAGGTTCCATAAAGTAGTAATCAAGCCCTAAAGTAACATTTTTACCCAAACCATACTCAAAAACTATCTCATGGCCTTTCACATTAGTGTCTCCGTCATAGGCATCAGAATCAGGCAAGGCATCAAACCATGCATCCCGCTCAAGGCGTCTATATATGTACTTTGCCTGCCACTTTCCCTTCTTTTTGACTTTTTCATCTCCAAACTTAAAGCCTGCTGCATAACCGTTATTGTCATTTTTTGGATCAAAGGCATTTACATACTCACCAAAAAGGCCGCAATAAGGAACTATTCCACCAAGCGGCTTTTTTATACCTAACTCCATGGCAGGGCTTATTGAATCATAATTATACTTATGATTTGCCCCTGATAAACTATTGGTGTTCGCGGAATTGTCAATATCATAGCCCTTGGAATCAATGTAATAATAAGTAGCAGCAGCCTTTAAACTTACGTCTTCACCAATCTCCCATTTTAACCCTGGCTGGACATAACTCATCCATGGCTCCTTGGATTTACTGCTTGACTCATCGATCACAAAGAAGCCTGTATTCATAAAAAGATCAATACCCCCCATTCCTTTAGATAATACTAGAGCTACCCCTTCAGGGTTTATATCACCATCCCATAAAAGATCAGTAGGCTCCCAGAGAATGGGCTTACGTTCCATTTTACCGCCAATAACGCTTAACCATGGCGCCGCAGTATATTGCGCATACATATAATCCAGGTTTAGACCTTTAGTGGAAAATGTATCCTGTAACGTTTGATTGGTTGAACGCGGATCACTGCTCCCGGATGCAAGCCCTGCAGCGATTTCCCACTGATCATTAACCTTTGATTCTATGCCAAGCCTGAACCTGACTCTTTCCCTGTTGCGGCCAGACACTGAATCCAGGTCTTTATCATCATACTGATACCTTAATCTTAAGTCGCCTTTCAATTTGGTCCTTTGAACCCAATCTGGAAGCGCATAGGATTTACCCTGAGCCAGATCCTTTGCTACCTCTTGCTTAGTCTCATCCAGAATAATCTGTGCTTCAATTGGTGAGAGGATCCCTTTTTCAACCAGCTTATCCACGAGAATATCAACCTCTCCTGCGAAAAGAGTCCCCCCTGCAGTCATCATCAGGAACGCTGCTGAAATTAAAATAACATAGACTCGCCTCATCTCTCTTCCCTCCTTGTTTTTAATTGTGCGTGCACAATTTTCTAAGTTGACGTACATTTGTTGCTACTCGCTTTAAAGACTCATCGCAATAATCACCCTCGACCCTATCCGAACTTTCGATAGTATCCAACACTGCCTTTATCGTGGCAAGTTGATTTCGAAGATGACTAGCGATAAAATCTTTACGCAAACCTGACATCTTTTCCATTTCCCATCTCACCTCCTCTCATTTTTTCCTAAAGAATTTTAAAATCTCATCCGCACTTTCTTTGCAGAAGCGATAATAAAGAATACCCATCGTGCCAAATAATACTAAAATAAATAAACCCAAACCGATCATCATAATCCAAATCTTCCCTTTCTCATGTAAAAGTATAGATTATGCGTGTGAAGAAGAAATTACAGGCAAGTGAATTCTTTGTGAATTATGAAATAGAGGGATTTTAAAGAAACGAGGCTTTTTAAGCCTTGGGGATGGTAAAACTAAAAGAGGAGCCTTGACCTAATACACTTTGAACAGATACTTCTCCATTGTGAGCTTGGACAATGTGTTTAACAATTGAAAGACCTAAACCAGTTCCACCTAATTCGCGGGAGCGCGCCTTATCTATGCGATAGAAACGCTCAAAAAGTCGAGGCAAATCCTTCTCCGAAATACCAACGCCTGTATCTGAAACATCTACCTGGACAAAGGCATTCTTTTCTCTAGCCGCTATAATTACTTTTCCTTTTTCGCGATTGTATTTTATAGCATTATCTATGAGATTTAATAAAACCTGTGCTATTCTTGCCTCATCTGCCAAAATATTGGATATATCTGTAGGT
>JBDRBM010000042.1:0-67588 GCA_043822665.1 Candidatus Omnitrophota bacterium | reverse complement strand
TCTATATTTCTGACATCGCGGCTTTGATCAGGCATGGCAAATGAAATCGCGTGGCCTTTGTGGCCCGCCCTTCCTGTGCGGCCGATCCGATGCACATAATTCTGCGCGTCATCCGGAAGATCATAGTTAATCACGAGCTCGATTCCGCTAACATCGATGCCCCTGGAGGCTATATCCGTAGCAACAAGCACCCTGTATCTGCCGGACTTAAAACCTTCGAGCGCTTCGCGGCGCTGGCCAAGAGAACGGTTGGAATGTATCTCTGCCGCGGCGTGCTTCATATTTCTGATCTCCCTCACAATCCTTTTCGCGTTATGCTTTGTACGGGAAAATAAAAGTATGGGGCCCTTATATTGCGCGAGTAATTTTCTGAGAAGATGCAGTTTGGCGTCTTTCTTGACGATAAATAATTCATGGGTAACTTTTTCCGCGGCGGTTCCTGAAGGCGCAACCTCAACACAAACAGGAAGCTTCATGTACCTGGATGTTATCCGCATGATCTCGTCTGGGATGGTTGCGGAAAAAAGCATGGTCTGTCTTTCTTTCGGCAATAAGCGCAGGATCTGTTCTATCTGCGGCTGAAATCCCATATCTAGCATGCGGTCAGCCTCATCAAGAACCAGCATTATCACTTCTTCCACTATAACATTCCATCTCTTCATATGGTCAATAAGCCTTCCGGGAGTCGCTACTACTACCCTAGGGGATTTACGAAGCGCCTGCAACTGAGGCTGCATAGGAGCGCCTCCGATAAGACAGGCTGTCCGTATCCCGAACGGCCGCGCAATTGCCTGAAAAGCCTCGTCAATCTGAATGGCTAATTCCCGTGTAGGAGCAAGGACCAGGCCCGTGCCTTTTTTCTGTGCTAAACGTTGAATCATGGGAATCACGAAAGAATGGGTTTTTCCTGTTCCTGTCTGAGCAATGCCTATAATATCCTTACCCTGGATACCCAGAGGAACAGCCTTTATCTGAATAGGAGTGGGTACCTTGAATTTTATGCGTTCAAGTATATCAAGAATCTTTGGCGCTATGCCCAACCCGTAAAAACCCTGGCTAGACTGGTCAGTCCCATGATTAAAATTATCCGCGTTGTTTACTTTTTCTAACATAACACTTTATCTCCCTTGGGGTTCAGGCTGTAATCAGGCTGCCTCAAATGAACAAAACAAAAGGACCCATGATTATATATACTCAAGATCTGCCTGCAGTTCGGAGATTTGCATTTCCTTCCCTTGGATGAAATCCTTATCTTTTTGATAACCCCTCCTTATGTTCAAAAATATTAAATAAACCCTTTGGCGCATTCTGCTTGCTCAGGGTTTATGCTGAGCTCTGTCGAAGCATAAAAAAACCGCAAAGGTTAGCCATCTTCCCTAGCGGTTCAAGATTTTCTAATCTTTTATATAGCGATAATATTTTTATTATACCCCTTTCTTAGGCTTTGTCAAACATAATCGTCAAGTATCGTCAAGTAATAGGATCGATTTAGATAGGAACTGCGACTTTTTGGCTATTATTGGGGAGATAGATCTGGGTAGGAAATGGCTCACAACACATTGAAAAGAAACGACAAAACCAACGCCCTAACTCTTTGAAACATCGACAGATAGGAATCTGGCCCTTCGACTCCCTTCGGTCGCTCAGGACCAAATTTCCTATCTGTTATAGATAGGAAATTTGGGGTGGATGACGGGATTTGAACCATAAACTTAACCCCTCTTCCTTTTAGCGCTTTAAACTTAATTATACTTAATCCGTTACTCTATTCTATCAAAATTTTAGCTATTTCCGGTTCTTCTATGGATTTAAGATTATCCAATATCTTTTTCTGCCATTTTTTGTGCATTCTTTTAAAGATATACCTTATTTCGCTGTGCTTCTTGTGACGGATTAACTCATTAAATACCCTTAATGCCCCTTCTATATCCCTATCGTGCTTATCCTTTTTGCTCCTGCGTTTAAAAATAATAAATTTATGCAATGCATATGCTGCTGGATGCGGAAGTTTTATATGTAACCCCTCGGTATTTATAGAAATCGTATTCTCAATAAGAAAATCTAAAAATCTCAACGGTTGTGCATTAATCGACAACTGTGGTATCGAATAAGGCTTATCCTCGCCGCGGCCTCTTTCCGGAACAAGAAATTCTATAGAAAGATCCGGATGCTCCAATTTTATATACCCTTTCGAACCTCTGTATTTTTCAAGAAAACCCAGATCCTTGACGAGATTGAAAACATCTACTTCTTTTTTAAATTTCGGAGGGATTGGAACTAAAAAATCAATATCCTTAGTTCGGATAAAAGTAGAGTAACCCTTGGATTTAAAATAATATTTATAAAAATAGATACTCCAACTGCCTATTACGATAAGGTCTTTTAGTACACCTGCCTTATCGAGTCTATTTAAGACCTCTAAGCATAAGCTATTAATCTTCTTTTCCATGCAATGCCTTCTTTAAATATTTAATTCGTTTGTCTAATTTTTGGATCAATTTCTTATATTTGGCTCTAAGCCGCCTTAGTTCTTTCAGCTTTTCAATATCATCTTTGGATATCCTTTTGCCCTTATAAATAAACCTTACCTTCTTAGCATCCCTATAGGCTAAATAATAGTAGTTATGCCCTCTTATTTCCTTTACTACAATGCTACCGCCCCGATGTTTTTTAAGTTCTTCTTTATAATCTACTCTTAATCTTTTGGAATTCTCAAGCTCTTCTCTTAATAGATCCTTTATTACACCCATATCAAACCTCGCATTGTTACCAAACAAATATCTAAGAATAGTATGCCATGTTTGGTAACAATTGTCAAGCCTTAATTACCAAGCGAATATGTCAAAAATGGCTATAATGTTTGGTAATTATCCATTTAATAAGACTCATTTAATAGGATCGATTTAGATAGGAATTGCGGCTATATCAAGTGCCTTTTTATGAAGGTCCTTCCGGAGCTGGTTTTAAGGTAAGATTCGAAACGTTGCGCTGAAAATTTACCTTTGAATACAATATACGTCTCTAAATCCCAAGGAGAATATCTATGTGTATAACTGTCTTTTGGAGAGTTGGAATGGTCTTTTAAGCGTTTTTCGAGATTTGTCGTCGAACCTATATAGAACCTGCTTGGATATTTCCTGCTTCTCAATATATAAACATAATGCATGACTAAAGATACTGGCCCGCCTCCCTGTATTGGACCGTAACAAAGAAGTTAGCGTACGGCGGACCATCCGCCGAAGGCTATCTTCTCTGATTCGCCCTATACACGAAAGCGGATGGGGTAGCTAACGGGATTTGAACCCGCTCTAAGAGATCCACAATCTCTCGTGCTGCCATTACACTATAGCTACCGTAAAACCAATTAAATTATATGGACAATGCAATGACAATCTCCGCAAAGCCATTCTAAATTTCTGTCAAATCGATGAGTTGGTTCACAATCTAGTGCTCTATCCAGACTGAGCTACATCCACCGTGAAATATTAAGAACGGTTCAATATAAGCTTAAATAAATTACCCTGAATACTTTTCAGCTTGACCAGTTTATTCTTGAAATTAAATAATAAAATAAAACTTGCCAGGAAAGGAGGTTCTGTTTTCCTGTCGCTATCATTTTTCAGGACTACGTCCTCGGCTTCCAGTAAACACCTCGCCAGAAGATTGGATTCCGACAACTCTATGACGCTATTGAGGTCAAGCCGGCCTTCTCTCATTACGCGACTAAGATATTTGTCATGCACCATGCCGAGCGTCTTTATTTTTATATCATCTATCCGCAGGTTGGCTTTTATCATGCTGTCTGGCCCGGCTCGGCCGCTTAACTTCAAGGGTGACAGAAAATCAGTTTCCCTGTTTTTTAGAAATCCCAATAAAAAGAAATCAAAGACCCTGTCTTTCGAGGAATAAAGGCCTGGGGTTTCGATTTCCCCGTTAATATCAACAAACTCAAGTTCGCTATTACCGCCTTTATCATACGAAACCACGCCGTTATGTATGTATATCTTTGAAAGCAGGAAATCAGGCACTAAAGGGCCTTGTTTTACGCGCTCTTTGTTTACGGATAAAAATTCAGGCGTTCCCCATTTTTTGGCATCCTCTTTTTTTATGCTGATAAAGGGGTCAGTTACGCTGATTTTCGAGATTATCAGCTTATTTTTTATAAAAAAAGAGGTTGGGCTGGGATAGATGCGAACGCTTGAAATACTAATCGCGTCATCTATCTTTATGTCCTTTAATTCCAGACATACAGGAAATCTCAGACGCGCCTGACCTACCGAGATGTCAGAGTTAAAAGCCTTTTTTGATAATTCTAAAAGCCGCGACTTTATATTTCCGATAAGGGACCTGTAACCCAGGAAGATAAGCCCGGATATACAGAATATAATAATAATAAACGCGCTTCTTTTAAAAAAGTTCCGTATCATACTAAAATAGTGGCGTCCCTAGGCTGGTTTGAACAGCCGACTTTCTGCTTAGAAGGCAGATGCTCTATCCATCTGAGCTATAGGGACGTTTTTAGTTTAAAAGTTTAAAGTTCAAGGTTTAAAGTTCTCATAAATCAAAACAAAACCTTTAAACTTTCAACCTTAAACTTTTAACCAAGTTGGTCGGGGCGGCTGGACTTGAACCAGCGACCCCTTGCTCCCAAAGCAAGTGCTCTAGCCAAACTGAGCCACGCCCCGTACCAAATTCAATAAATAGTGCCTTATAATTTTATCAATATAGCCCTAAGAAGTCAAAATGTATCTTTTTATTATATTTTTGGCCTTGATTAATGCCTTGCTCCTGTGGCTTATACTGTTTTTTCTCTTTATACCCAGTTGAGCAAAGGTCTTTTTGTATCCATCAGGTATAAATATGGGGTCATATCCAAATCCTACCCTGCCCATGGGCTTAAAACCTATGCTGCCCTTACATCTCCCTTCTGCTGCCCCAACCATCTTTCCTTTATCTGCTACTGCTATAACGCACCTGAACATGGCTCGGCGCCTATTTATAGGCATGCCATATAAAAGCTTCAGCACCTTTTCATTATTACTCGCGTATGTGGCGCCTTTTCCTGAAAAACGGGCTGAGTATACGCCTGGCCTGCCTTCGAGCGTTTTTATCTCTAGCCCGGAATCATCAGCGACTGCAAGCGTTTTTAAAAACCTGGATATCTGGACTGCCTTTTTTTTCGCGTTTGTTTTCAGGGTTTTTCCATTTTCAATAACTTTAGGGGCGTCTTTAAAATTATTAAGTGACACTATTTTTAAAGACATGCCTTTCAGCAGCGTCTTTATCTCTCTTAATTTATCCTGGTTCCTGGTAGCGACGACAAGCTGCATTATAATTCAACCCTTAAGACTCGACGTTGCATAGCAATAAGTTTTTTAATGCCTTTTTCCGCCAGTGCTATTAACTTATCCAGGTCCTTTTTTGAAAACGGTTTTTTTTCTGCCGTGCCCTGTACCTCGATCAACTGCCCTTTGCCTGTCATTACTATATTCATATCAACTTCTGCCTTCGAATCCTTCTCGTAATCCAGGTCCAAGCATAACTCACCGTCTACAATACCCACGCTGACCGCAGCGACAAAATCCTTAAGCGGCAGTTTTTCTATAATACCTTTTTCCTTGAGCCCTGATAAAGCGTCAGCAAGGGCAATAAAACTCCCTGTGATGCTGGCTGTACGGGTCCCGCCATCAGCTTGTATCACATCGCAATCGATCCACACAGTCCTCTCGCCCAATTTATCAAGCTCCACCACTGATCTAAGGCTTCTACCCACAAGGCGTTGTATTTCATAAGTACGTCCGCTCTGCTTGCCACGCGAAGCCTCTCTTGGTGTCCTGGTCTTGCATGAGCGTGGAAGCATGCCATATTCAGCTGTGACCCAGCCAGAACCTGTGTTTCTCAAAAAAGGCGGGACTTTATCTTCAATAGAAGCAGTGCATATTACTTTCGTATTGCCTATTTCAATCATGCATGACCCCTCTGCAAATTTCATCACATTACGCTTTATCTTAACCTTTCTCATTATCCCTCCTATGCAGTCTTGATAATTAAACTATGAATACTATTGCTGGAAAATCTTCTATTACCAGCCTTTGTATTGCCTCTGTGTCTAAATCTTTGTAAGCTATTATATATCTTTCTTTCACTTTTTCAGATAGATACGCACCAGCCCCGCCAATAGTCACAAAATACACTGCGCCTGACTTTCTAATAGCGGACGCTACTTCTTTTGACCTCTCGCCTTTACCTATCATGCCTAAAAGGCCATGTTTCAATAAAACTGGGGTAAAACTGTCCATCCTGGAACTGGTAGTCGGTCCACATGCTCCGATAATCTCGTCAGGTCTTGCCGGAGCAGGGCCAGTGTAATATATTGTTTCGCCTTTTAGAGAAAAAGGTAATTTCCTTTTAGATAGCAATGTCTCAACAAGTCTTTTATGAGCCGCGTCTCTGGCAGTCAAAACAGGGCCATTCAGTAAAACTTCTTCTCCATGCTTTAGTTTACGTATAACTTTTTTTTCTAACGGTAAATATATCTTTAGCATCGGGCTCCTTTAAATCACCTTTCTCGCATCCCTTGTTGCGTGACAGCTTATATTTACTGCAACAGGCAGACCAGCTATGTGAGTCGGATAAGTCAGAATGCTCACACCCAAAGCAGTAACCCTTCCGCCTATCCCCATAACTCCGATCTTCAGGTTATTAATCCTTTTAAGTATATTTTTCTCCAACATAGCAATAAGTTGAACTTTATTGTGATCTCCTACGCTTCGAAAAATAGCCTCTTTTGAAAGAGACACGGCTTTGTCCAGAGCGCCTCCAATGCCAACGCCTACATAAACCGGAGGGCATGGCCTTGAGCCTGCCTCTTTTACGCTGGCTACTACAAAATCTTCTATCGCTCTTGAAGAATCTGTAGGCCTGAACATCTTGGTCCTGCTCATATTTTCACATCCGAACCCTTTAATGGCGACCCTTATATCTATTTTAGCGCCGGGCATTAAGTCTATATGGATAATCGCGGGCAAATTTGTCTTTGTATTTTTCCTTATTAATGGGTCGCTGACAACAGATTTTCTTAAATAACCTTCTCTATATGCCTGTCCAATGCCATTTTCTACAGCCTTTTTAATATCACCCTTGATCATTACGCTCTGGCCTATCTTAAGATAAACCACTGCCATGCCCGTATCCTGGCATATTGGGAATTTTTTCTTTTTTGCTATGGCTGCGTTTTCTATTACAATATCCAGCATGCGTCCTGATTTCGAGGAATATTCCTCTTTCCTAGCCTTTTTTAACGCAGAAAGGATATCCTTCCTGAGATCTGTATTTGCCTTAAGGCACAGGTCTTTTACTACTTTTGCAATAAGTCTACTTTCTACGATCCGCGTCATCGCACACCTAAAATTTTATGGACCTGCGGGATTACTTTTACGCTGCCCAGCGTCTGACTTGCTTTTTTAAAAAACTCTGGTAATAACATAATTTCCTCGACATTATTATTATAACTTACTGGTTGGAGAATAAAAGGTATATTTTTATCTATCGCTCTGACAATAGAGACGGCTATTTCAATATCTGACAACAGCGTCTGGTCCGTCACAATTACCTTTACAAAAACATCTTTTCTGATTGCCTCTTTTAAAAATAAAACGTGCTCTTCCCAGTAAGGCCTGAGGTCTGTTGAAGACGGAAGCTTTATATCCATGCTGACAATGTCAATGTAATCCATTACTCTAAGCAAGTTATTTGTAAGTGTGCCATTGGTTTCCAGATAAATTCTTTTACCTTTTTCTTTTAAAATAGGCAATATCTCATTCAAAAAATCGACCTGTAAAAGGGGTTCTCCGCCTGTCAAAGAAATAGCACCCTTGCCCTCTTTAATTATCGACTCAATAAGCGCCTGCGGCGTATATTCTGAAAATAATACCTTTTCTCTTTCATCGCAAAAATAGCACGAAAGATTACACCCGAAGAATCTTATAAAAACCTGCTCTTCTCCAACATAAAGACCTTCGCCTTGAATCGAACTGAATATCTCTGTAATCTTTGCCTTTAACATAGGGTATTACCTTGCTCAACTTGACAAAACTTACATTGTAAGAATCGTCAAGTTAAGCGATGAGTTGTTATTGAAAACCCTTGGCTCTTAATCTGCACGCGTCACATTTGCCGCAGGGCTTACGGCCGCCTTTATAGCACGACCAAGTTAATTCAAACGGCACGCCTAATTTTTTGCCTAACTTTGTTATTTCTTTTTTTGTTTTATATAACAGCGGGGCCTCTATCTTAATGCCTCTGGCCTTTGTAGCCTTTTTCAATAACTCATTGAATCTTTGAAAATATAAAGGCCTGCAGTCAGGATAACCTGAAAAATCCCTGGCATTGGCTCCGATAAAAATAGTGTCGGCCCTTATTGCCTCGGCAAACGACAAGCCAAAGCTTAAGAATATGGTATTTCTTGCCGGGACATAAGTAACAGGTATCACGAAAGATTTTTTCTTCTCGGGAATAGCTATTTTTCTATCCAAAAGCGCGCTGCCTTTCCATGGCAATTTTATCTTCAAAACTATGTAGTTAGACTTAGTCGACAGCGCCAGCTTTTTGGCAAATTTAATCTCTTTTCTGTGGCGCTGGGCATAGTCAAATATAAGACAATAAGTCTTATAACCTTTTTGCCGCGCCCAAAAAAGCACGACCGCCGAATCCATCCCTCCCGAAAGCAATACAACGGCTTTTTTCATTTTTCGCTATGCCCTTTGCGCTCTATCTATGCCCTGGGATGAACCTTGTCGTAAATAGATTTCAGGCGTTCTGTTGTAACATGCGTATATATCTGGGTAGTGGATAAATTAGCGTGGCCTAAAAGCTCCTGTACCGAGCGCAGATCTGCGCCTCTATCAAGCAAATGCGTCGCAAAACTGTGCCGCAGTGAATGCGGAGATATCTTTTCGTTCAAGCTAGTCTTTTTTATATATTTTTCAACTACCCTCCTAACAGCCCTATCAGTCATGCGCCTCCCGATTTTATTTACGAAAACTGCCTTTTTGTCCTTCAAACCTGAAATATTCAGTTTTTCAAGATAATTTCTGATGGTCCTGCAGGCCCTGTCTCCAATTGGCGCAAGGCGTTCTTTTTTGCCTTTACCATAAACCTTTAGAACGCCTCCTATAAAATCAATATTATCCCTGTTGAGTGTCACAAGCTCTCCCACCCTTATACCGCTCGAATAAAGGGTCTCAAGGATTGCCCTATCCCTGAGACCATATACATCAGAAAGATCAGGTGACTCAATCAGTTTTGTAGCCTCATCCGTATTTAAAAACAATGGTAGTTTCTTTTCTAATTTTGGCGTCTGGAGACCTGACGCAGGGCTGGTTTTTATATAACCTTCTCTACAGAGAAACCTAAAAAAGCTCCTCAAGGCGGCCATTTTTCTGGCCACTGTCCTTTTAGAGAAATTCTTCTCTTTCATATGCGCAAGGAAAAGTCTGACGTCTATGTGTGTAATGCTATCGAGCGCCTTATCTTTTATAGAGACGCTGAATTCCTTTAAATCTATCTTGTAATTAGTAATGGTATGCCACGAGGCATTCTTCTCAATTTCCAGATAGGTCATGAATTTTTGAATATAGCGATCCAGCATCGTTTATTACATTATTCTTTTGGAGAAGGAAGCCTTCGGGAGATATGCCTGCACTTTGGATAGTTACTACAGCCGTAGAAATGGCGGCCTCTTTTAGAACGTCGTTCAATAAGCACGCCTTCACAGCCTGTCTCAGGACATTCTACCCCAGTAGGAATGGGTTTTGCAAACTTGCATGCAGGAAAGTCGGAACAACTCAGGAATCTGCCAAGCCGCCCCCATTTTATTACCATAGGCTTGCCGCATTTATCACAGACCTCTGATGTGGCTACAGTCTCGCCTTTTACCTTTCTCATATTGTCTTTTGCGTAGGCAAGCTCTTTCTCGAACGGCGTATAGAACCTCTTTAAAACGTCAATCTTTTTCTCATTTCCTTCTTCTATCTCATCAAGCTCCTCTTCCATCTTAGCTGTAAATTCCAAGTCTAGTATCCTGGGAAAACTTTTCATAAGAAGATCTGTCACTACCATTCCGAGTTCGGACGGATAAAAATATCCCTCTTTTCTCTTAACATAATTTCTCGCCACAATAGTGAATATAATAGGCGCGTATGTTGAGGGCCTTCCTATGCCATATTCTTCTAACGCTTTTACTAAAGAAGCCTCCGAAAACCTGGCAGGAGGTTTCGTAAAATGCTGGCTAGGATTTAGTTTGATAAGCTCCAACTTTTCACCAACCTCTAAAGGAGGCAGGATTTTTTCATTTTCATCTTTTTCGCCGTTCTTATCATCATCTTCCTTATAAATAATACTGAATCCGGCAAAGATCTGATATGAACCAACCGTCTTTAGACCAAACCTGCCTGCCTTTATTTCTACAGTAATAACTGAAAAAACCGCCGGCATCATCTGGCTTGATATAAAACGGTTCCATATAAGCGAGTAGAGTTTAAACTGATCATCATTCAGATATTCCTTTATACTTTCAGGCTCTCTTAGAGGCAAGGCCGGTCTTATGGCCTCATGCGCTTCTTGGGCGCTTTTCTTAGATTTGAATTTATTCGGTGAATCGGGTAGATAATTTTTGCCGTATTTAGAATCTATATAATTTCGCGCAGTCTCGACAGATTCTTTCGATACCCTTACCGCATCTGTTCTCATATAAGTAATAAGGCCGATATTGCCTTCCTTGCCTATCTCAAGACCTTCATATAACTGTTGCGCAACGCGCATAGTCCTGGATGCCGGGAATCTCAATTTGTAAAAGGCCTCCTGTTGAAGCTTTGAGGTTGTAAATGGTGGTTGGGCATTTTTTTTCTTCTCTTTTTTTTTCACATCACTGACAATATATTTCTCATTACTTAATTCCCTGACTATAACCTGTGTCTCTTTTTCATTTTCAAGCTCTGCCTTCTTCCCGTCAATCTTATCAAGCTTCGCGGTAAAACTATCTATTCTCGGTTCCCTGCTCTCCATTTCCTTCGCAAGCTCTGCTTCTATTTCCCAGTACTCTTTTTGAATAAAAACCCTTATCTCATTTTCCCTGTCAACTATCATCCTAACGGCAACTGATTGAACTCTCCCTGCCGAAAGGCCTCTGCCGACCTTTCTCCATAATAATGGGCTTATGCTATATCCGACAAGCCTGTCAAGTATACGTCTTGCCTGCTGCGCATCTACCTTATCTATGTCTATATCCCCAGGATGCTTAACAGCTTCTTCTATGGCATTCTTTGTTATCTCATGAAACACTATCCTGCGTATATTCTTTTTCCTGCCAAGGAGATTATAGAGATGCCAGCTTATGGCCTCTCCTTCTCTGTCCGGGTCTGTGGCCAGGAATATCTTTTCTTTGCCATTTGCCTGTTTCTTAAGGTTTGCTATCGTTTGTTTCTTGCCCGGTATCATTATATATTGCGGCTCAAAATTATTTTCTATGTCGATCCCCATTTTCGAACCAGGCAGATCCATAACATGTCCAACGGAAGAAACAACGACAAAATCATTTCCTAATATTTTATTTATCGTATTTGCCTTAGCAGGTGATTCAACTACCACAAGTGACTTCGCCATATGCTAACACCTCACAAAGTTTTTCCCAGGAAGCTGCTTTATCAATTTTTTAGTTTCCAGGTTAAATAGAATTCCTGAAATTGCCGGGATTCTAAGTTTGCTCTCCTCAGACAATTCATCCATATGCCTTGGATCACTGGTTAATAGATTATATACCAAAATTTCATCTTTGTCCAATTCTGTCTGGCCGCATAGGCCGGAACTTGGTTCCCCGTTTGCTTTTTCGGAGAAGTTATCCAGATTCAATTCTTCAAGTATATCTTCTACTGTTTCAGCCAGCTTTGCTCCTTGCTTTATAAGTCCATTAGTACCCTTTGATGTTACTGAATCTACTTTTCCTGGTACCGCAAAGACATCCCTTCCCTGTTCCATAGCGCAGTCGCTTGTAATAAGGGCTCCGCTTTTTTCAGCTGCCTCAACTACTACCACGCCAAGAGATAACCCGCTTATAATCCTGTTTCTTTTTGGAAAATTTCCTCTATCAGGTATGGTTTGTATTGGAAATTCAGAAATCACAGCGCCTCTTTTGGAAATCTCTTTAGCCAGCTCAATGTGCTCTTCCGGATAAATATTACCGATACCTGAACCAAGAACAGCCAATGTCCTTCCTTTTGACTTTAACGCGCCTCTATGGGCGCTAGAATCAATGCCCCTTGCAAGTCCTGAGACCACTGTGATACCTCTCGATGCCAGTTCAAAACCCATTTTCTCAGCTGTCTGCATGCCATAAAAAGACGCTCTACGCGAACCTACCACAGCTATTGCCGCATTATCCTGCGCTAAAATATTTCCCTTGATATATAAAATCATTGGGGGGTCATAGATATTCTTCAGATTCTTTGGATAATCTTTGTCCAAAAAAGTTACAATCTTAACTCCGTATTTTTCTATTAATTCGAGTTCTGGCTCTATATTTATGTCTTTAATGGATTTCAGGATCCTTGGCGCCAATTTCGGCCCTATCTTTTCGATTTTCCCAATCTCATTCTCGCTTGCGCAAAAAATCCTGCTTAAGGATCTAAAATGCCTCAAAAGGGCCTGAGTCCTTATGCTCCCCAGGTCTTCTACCATATTAAGGCCGAGTAATCTCTCTCTATCATTCATGGCAATTCTACTCCGTATTACAAGATTGAAACTTAGCTATGAGTCGATCAAGGCAATTATTTTATCTACCACTTCCTCTATACTCAAAACATTTGTATTTACGCAAAGGTCTGCTTTTTTATAATATGGCGCTCTTTTTTGTAATAACTCTTCTATTTTTTTCCTTGGGTCTGGCACATTCAGGAGCGGCCGGACAGCCAGGCCTTTTGTCCTTTTGACTATAACTTCAGGAGACGCCTCAAGGCACACGACTAATCCGTTCTTTTTAAAATTCTTGAGATTCTCTTTGTTAATTATAGCGCCGCCTCCCGCTGATATAACTATCCCTTTTTTCTCCGCGGCATCGCTTACAACTTGTTTCTCGACTTTCCTGAAATAAGGTTCGCCTTTTTTTTCGAATATCTCCCTTATGGAAGCGCCTTCTTTCTTCTCTATTATCTCGTCAAGCTCAATGAACTCACGGCCTAATCTTGACGCCAGGGCCATGCCGACAGCAGTCTTTCCTGTGCCCATGAAACCAACTAATACTATATTACGATTACGCATAACACCCTCCGATACATATCGTTATAAACTATAACAGATACGCCTTTAATAGTCAAGGTTGTATGCTGCCTGGTGTCCCAGAACAGATTCATTTGTAACTTGCATATAATTTATTTATATGATATGCTTTACGCAAATGAAAATCGTACTTTGTATATTTTTATCTCTAATATCCATCCTGATTGCATTTACTAACCCTGCCATAGCCGTTGAAATAAAGGATAGGAACGAATATCTTATAGATACAAGAGGAGACGACGGTGACATCGTCCTCAATCGCTTTTCTATTAATAATCGTTTGCGTTCTTTTAGATTAGAAATAACCGCATTCGGCGAAGCCCAATGGAACATGGAAATAAGTGACTGGGAAAAAATAACCATGGGCATTGAAATAGGTAAATATTTCCGGAACTGGCTTTATATTGGCCAATCCCTGCAGTTTATTTCAGGAGAAATGCTTGATTATATGGCATTCGAGACAAGCTATAATTCTGTCGACTCAACTACAAAAATAGCAATAGATTTTCCGGTCGCAAAAGACCTTTTCCTTCATTTATTCGAAGAGTATTCCGCAAACCTTGAAGAAGGCATGGGTGAATATTGCGAAACAGGTATTGAATTCAATTATAAACTCAATAATTCCTATTTGTTAGGTTTTGGCTGGAGACATACGGACAGGATACATAATCTGGACACTGATTACGTAAGCACTTCTCTTACATTAAACTTTTAAACTGTTAATGTAATGCTCGTAACTCTTCTTTATTTCTAAAATATTATCGCCGCCGAATTTTTCCAATAGAACATTACTAATCACAAACGCGACCATTGCCTCGCCTATGATACCTGCGGCTGGCACAACGCAGACATCAGAACGCTCTGTCGCGGCTTTTACAGCCTCTTTTGTATCTATGTCTATTGTATTCAAACCCTTCATCAGCGTGCTTATTGGTTTCATATAACCACGCGCTACGATATTCTCGCCATTCGACATACCGCCTTCGATACCGCCGGCATTATTTGTCTTTCTATATACGCCTTTTGCCTCGGAATAAAATATCTCGTCATGCACCTTGGAGCCAAGTTTTTTAGAAGCCTCGCAGCCATTGCCTATCTCAACAGCCTTTACAGCTGGTATGGACATCAGCGCTTTGGCAAGCTCAACATCCAAGCGCCTGTCGTAATGAACATAACTCCCAAGTCCTGCTGGCACACCATCCACTATCACCTCAAAGATCCCTCCAAGGGTATCTTTTTTCTCACTAGCGTTATTAATCTCTTCTATCATTAATTTTTCAGATGCGCGATCAGCGCAGTTTAATTTTGAATCAGCAAGGTTTTTTATTATCTCATCAAAACTCAGGCTGGCTGTGTGAGATTCTACTCCGCCAATCATCACAACATGGCTTAATATTCGAATATTGAATTCTGAAATGAGCGATTTGCAAACAGCCCCTATGGCAACCCTCATAGCGCTTTCTCTGGCTGAGGCCCTTTCAAGCACAGGACGAGCATTGTCAAATCCATATTTCAAGACTCCTGTAAGGTCTGCATGCCCTGGCCTGGGATTTTTGATATCAGCCAGTTTATCTATAGAAAAATCTTTATTTTCTATCAAAATCGACACCGGACTTCCTATTGTAATACCTTTTATAAGGCCTGAGAGAATTCTTGCTTCATCTTTCTCTATTTTCATTCTATCTCCTCTCCCGTATCCTCCCTGCCGCCTCTGAAGCTCTCTATTTACGTAATCATTGTCTATTTTAATTCCAGAAGGCATGCCTTCCAATATCCCCACAAGCGCTTCGCCATGAGATTCTCCGGCGGTTAAAAACCTGAGCATAACACACCTCCGTTTCAAAATAACAATCTATGCAACACGTCCTGGCCCTGTTGCCAAAAAATAATAACTAAAAAAGCGGCCATTGAAATATATGGCCCATACGGCGTAACAAGGGCTTTCTTTTTGACTAAAAGATAAATGGCTGAAAAAATCCCGCAAAAAGGGGCAATTAAAAATATCGCTATTGCCTTTTCCCATCCTAAAAAAGCCCCTAGCATAGCCATGAGCTTTACATCTCCCATACCCATTGAATCTTTTACATGGCGATATCTAGAAAGTCTTTTTCGCCAATATGGATTGCTTCTCAGATAATAACCCGTTCTGCGAATCCATAATAAAACAATATTGAAAAACAATCTTGTAAAATATATAATACCTCCGCCTGTTAAGATACCTAATATAGATTTTACAATACTATTTTTCCATAAATAACTGCCGTGCAATGCAGGAAAGAAAGCGCTCAATATAATACCTAACAGAATTCCGCCGATACTAATCCTATCGGGTATAACCTGGAATTCAAAATCTATAAAAGTAACCACGATAAGCGCAAACGTCAATAAACTGTATATATAAAATCTGGCCGTAATTCCAAAAATCACAAACAATATCAAAAAGGCTGCGGCGCTTATCAATTCAACTACAAAATACCTGAAAGAGATCCTGGCCTTGCAAACTCTGCATCTCGCTTTGAGTAACATATAGCTTAATAAAGGTATATTGTCATGCCATGGTATGGGTTTTCTGCATGACGCGCATTTCGAGCCAGGAAAGATAATAGACTCTTTACGCGGTATCCTGTATATGCAGACGTTTAGAAAACTACCTATGATCAAACCTAATATAAAAATAAACAAATATCCCATAACAAAACTCAACACTCCCTTAACTTGACCCTTCGACGCGGCCTTTGGCCTTGCTCAGAGTTGACAAAACTTACAATGTAAGAATCGTAAATTTAACGCCCTTCGGGCGAACTTTGTAGGGGTCGGATTCATCCGACCCGCATCAACGGGCGCCATAAATGACGCCCCTACAACGACTTAAAAAGGAATTTCCTACTATATCAAGTTAAGCTTGTTAATGCCTTGGATAGAGCATCTTTCATTGTACCTATGACATCAGCTGGTTTGCATCCTGTCCAAAAAGAGAAGGCAAAGGCGCCTTGAGCAGCGAGCATCCCTTTACCTGTAACAGCCGGAGCGCCTGCTGATATCGCATCTCTAACAAGCTGCGTCTCTCTATTATAAACCACATCATAAATATATAAATCTCGTCTTAAAAGCCTCCTATCTATGGGTGAAGGATCTCCTTCCCTCATGCCTACAGGAGAAGTGTTAATCAATAACTGACATATCTCTATTTTTCCGGATATCTCGCTTTCTCTGATAAACTCTATTCCTTTATTCCAATCCGGCAAGACATCTGAGAGATGTCTTTGCATAGAATCAACTGCCTCTCTGTCTATATCATAGAGATATATTTTTCTTATACGATGAGCGCTATCACTTAAATCAGAAACAATAGCTCTGCCCGCCCCTCCGCAGCCAATCACTATAACGTTTTTTCCTGTTGTTTTAAAGCCTAAATCCTCTTCTAACGAATGACGAAACCCAATAGGATCAGTATTACAATATTCTAAATCGCCGCCACTCCTTTTAACTGTATTTACAGCTCCTGACAGTTTATCATAATGCGGATATGACAGGGTTTTAGCTGTATTAAATTTTTTTTGAAGTATCTCTCTTGCCTTTACTTTATGCGGTACTGTTATATTAAAACCTTTATATTCTTTATTGTTAAGCAGGAAATCTTCAAGCAGTCGTGGTTCTATAGGAATCTTTTCATATTTCGCCTCAATACCCAATGCATTAAATGCCGCATTTTGCATTGCGGGAGATAAGCTATGTTCTATCGGCCATCCTATAACACCGTATCTGTCCATACAAACATAAAGGCGGACACGCACATCCGCCCCGCTTCTTCTATGTTACCATTCCATCCGCATAGGTCAATCTACGTGTCCGGAATGCTTTTTTATAGTTTCAACTTAGCCTTTTGCGTCTTGGTAAAAACAAATTTGTTTAAGGCATTCACATAGGCCTTTGCGCTTGATTCTACGATATCTGTGGAAACGCCTCTGCCCGAAACCTCTAATCCAGAACCAGACGCAACCCGAACAGATACCTCTCCCAATGCATCTTTTCCGCTTGTTGTGGACTTAAGGGAATAATCCAGCAATTTGAATTTCAGGCCTGTTATTTTTTCAATGGCCCTGTAACAGGCATCTACAGGCCCATCTCCTGACGAGGATTCTTTTTTTACAATCTTGCCTTTTGTAAGCTCTATTACGGCATAAGGTTCGATATCTTTCCCGCTCTTATACTCAAACCCGCTTATCCTGTAAGTCTCTGGTATAGAGATTATCTCGTCTTCAACTATGGCCAGCAAATCCTCATCAAACACCTCTTTTTTCTTGTCTGCCAGGTCTTTAAACCGCTGAAAGGCCTTAACCAAATCACTTTCGCTGAGTTCGACGCCTAATTTTTTCAATCTATCTTCAAACGCGTGTTTACCTGAATGTTTGCCCAAAACAAGCCGGGTAGCGCCAAAACCAACATCTTCAGGTTTCATGATCTCATACGTAGTCCTCTTTTTTAAAATACCGTCCTGGTGAATGCCTGATTCATGACTAAACGCATTTTGGCCGACTATTGCCTTGTTAGGCTGGACAACTATACCCGTAAGCTTGCTTACAAGGCGGCTGGTTTTATAAAGCTCCGGCGTCTTTATGGACGTGGTACAGTGAAATAAATCTTTTCTGGTATTCAGCGCCATTACAATTTCTTCCAGAGAAGCATTTCCTGCTCTCTCTCCGAGCCCGTTTATAGTGCACTCTACCTGCTCGGCGCCGTTCTGAATAGCTGCCAGAGAGTTACTGACTGCTAATCCAAGGTCATTATGGCAATGAACACTCAATATAGCCTTACCTGAGTTTGGCACCTTTGTCTTTATGGTCCTTATAAGGGAGCTGAATTCCAAGGGCATGGAATAACCCACTGTATCAGGGATATTGACTGTCTTTGCCCCTGCCATTATCACTGTCTCTACGACGCGGCACAAAAAGTCTATATCCGAACGTGAGGCATCTTCCGGAGAAAATTCAACATCGCTGCAGAATTTGCGCGCATATCTGACAAACTCTTCGGCCTGCTTTAATATTTCTTCCTCTGCCTTCTTGAGTTTATATTTCATGTGTATCTTAGAGGTAGCCAGAAACACATGTATACGAGGCATCTTAGCAGGCTTGACCGCTTTTATGCAAGTATCTATATCTTCTTTTTTGGCCCTGGCAAGGCCGCATATCACAGGTCCGTCAACCACTGATGCTACTTCATGCACTGCGTTAAAGTCCCCTTTTGACGCTATTGGAAAACCTGCCTCTATCACGTCCACGCCCAGCCTGGCCAGCTGTTTTGCTATCTCTATCTTTGCCTTTATATCCAGACTTGCGCCGGGTGATTGCTCACCATCTCTTAAAGTTGTATCGAAAATTATTATTTTCTTCATATTCATGAGATCCCTCAGGCGCCCCGCGCCTTCGGGATAAATTCGGACAGTGACTTACGTTCACTTTGTTCCGTAAGTCACGTCCTCATTTATTTAATCCAATCCATCATCCCGCGCAACTTCTTGCCAATTACCTCAATAGGGTGACTATCATCAGCCTTTGAAAGTTTATTGTATAGAGGCCTGCCTTTTTCGTTTTCCTTTATCCATTCCTCTGCGAATTTCCCGGACTGGACCTCTTCCAGTATCTTTTTCATTTCCTTACGTGTCTCTAAAGTTATAATCCTCTTACCCCTTGTAAGGTCACCGTATTCCGCTGTATCCGAAACCCTCTTTCTCATACCCTGAATACCAACTTTGTAAATCAAATCCGTTATGAGCTTTAATTCGTGCAGACATTCGAAATAAGCTATCTCTGGTTTGTAGCCAGCGTTCACCAGTGTCTCAAATCCTGCCTTGATAAGTTCGCTTACCCCGCCGCACAAAACAGTCTGCTCTCCGAAAAGATCTGTCTCTGTCTCTTCTTTAAAAGTAGTCTCGATTACGCCTGCCCTTGTGCCGCCAATGCCTTTTGCGTATGCAAGGCCTATATCTTTTGCCTTTCCGCTCGCATCCTGATAAACAGCTAAAAGACACGGTACTCCTTTTTTCTCCTCGTACATCTGCCTCACCAGAGCGCCCGGGCCCTTGGGCGCTACCATTAGGACATCTACATCCTTGGGCGGGACTATCTGCTTAAAGTGTATATTAAAACCGTGTGAAAATAAGAGCGCTTTTCCTTTTTTAAGGCTTGGCTCTATTGACTGCTTATAAACCTTTGCCTGCACATGGTCTTGAGTAAGGATCTGTATGACATCAGCCTGTTTGGCGGCTTCAACCGCTGATACAGGCTTAAATCCGTCGTTTTCGGCTGTCTTATAATTTTCCGTTCCTTCCAGTTCGCTGACTATTACATCAAGCCCGCTGTTACGCAGATTTAATGCCTGGCCACGGCCCTGAATACCGTATCCGATAATCGCAATCTTCTTGCCCTTTAAAACATTTAAATCAGCATCTTTGTCATAATACATCTTTGTCACTTCCATACCCTCCTTTTCTATTTCCTGCCCATAGCTATCCGTCCAGTCCGTACTATTTCCAAGATACCAAACGGCTTCATTATCTCTATAAAAGACCTGACCTTGTTCTGATCGCCGCTAACTTCAATAACAACTGTTTCCTTTTCTACATCGTCTATCTTTGCATGGAACGTATCCGCAATATGCAATATCTCAGGCCTGTTTTTATTACTTATCTTAGCTTTAACAAGCACAAGTTCTCTATCTACAAAATCTTCATCCGTGAGATCAATTACTTTTATAATATCGATAAGCCTATTGAGCTGTTTTTTGACCTGCTCCAAAGTCTTTTCATCCCCGTCAACTACAATGGTCATCCTTGAAATCGTAGGATCTTCTGTCTCACCTACTGTAAGGCTGTCAATATTAAACCCGCGCGCGCTGAAAAGCCCTGAGACATGCGTCAAGACACCAAAATGATTTTCAACCAACACTGAGATTGTCTTTTTCACTACTGCCTCCCTGCCAAGTCTCGTTGCCTAGGTTTGGCCTCGGCAAGACATACTTATGCAAGCACACCTATCATCTTGTTTATCGCTTGGCCTGCCGGTACCATTGGAAATACGTTTTCCTCAGGCTCTACCTGAAAATCCATCATTACAGGCCTATTTATGCTTAAGGCCTCTTTTATAGCCTTTTTTACGTCTTTTTTCTTTGTTATCCTCATGCCAACCGCGCCATATGCCTCGGCAAGTTTAACAAAATCAGGGCTCCTCTCTAATATTGTATGAGAGTATCTCTTTTTATAAAAAAGCTCCTGCCATTGCCGCACCATCCCCAGGCATCCGTTATTCAATATAGCAATCTTTACAGGAAGCTTATTGACAACAGCTGTTGTCAACTCCTGTATATTCATCTGTATACTTCCGTCTCCAGCTATATCAAACACGGTTCTTTTAGGGCATCCGATCTGGGCGCCTATCGCGGCAGGGAAACCATATCCCATCGTGCCAAGTCCACCGCTCGATATAAACTGCCTGGGTTTGTCATATTTATAAAACTGCGCGGCCCACATCTGATTCTGGCCAACCTCTGTCGTGATAATGGCATTTCCTTTTGTCAGATTATATATCTCCTCCACGACATACTGCGGCCGCAACTTAGAATCATCTTTATATGTAAGGGGGTATTTTTTCTGCCATGCCTCAATCTGTTTATGCCAGCCGGATATATCTGGTTTTTTGACATATTTCAAAATATCGCCGAATACACATTTAACATCGCCCACTATAGGTACGTCCACTTTTACGTTTTTACTTATCGCACAGGGGTCTATATCTAAATGGATTATTTTTGCGTTAGGTGCGAATTCTTCTATCTTTCCAGTCACCCTGTCGTCAAACCTCGCGCCTACAGCTATGATAAGATCTGATTCCTGGATAGCATGATTTGCATAGGCAGTGCCGTGCATGCCTAGCATACCGAGCGAAAGTTTGTGAGTACCTGGAAATGCGCCTAGCCCCATGAGCGTCATAGTAACAGGTATCTCTGTCTTTTTTACAAATTCAAAAATCTCTCCGTGCGCACCAGAAATAATCACGCCTCCGCCCAGATAAAGCACTGGCCGATGGCTATTAGCAATTAATTTACAGGCCCTTTTTATCTGGCCGATATGCCCCTTGCAGGTAGGTTTATATCCTCTTATATCCAATTTTTCAGGATAATAAAAGTCTGTTTCCTGAAACTGCACATCCACTGGTAAATCCACTACCACTACACCGGGCCTGCCGGTCGAAGCTATATGAAAAGCATTTTTTATAACTGTCGTCAATTTGTTTATATCCCTCACCAGATAATTGTGTTTTGAAATAGGGCGGGTTATTCCGCTGACATCTACCTCCTGAAATGCGTCGTTTCCTATAAGCGAGGTCTTTACCTGTCCGGTAAAAGCAACTATAGGCACAGAATCCATGTTAGCTGTCGCAAGTCCTGTAATAAGATTTGTAGCGCCAGGACCTGAAGTAGCAAGGCACACCCCTACCTTTCCTGTTGCGCGGGCATATCCATCCGCTGCGTGCGCAGCGCCCTGCTCATGCCTCGTCAATATAAACTTTATATCGCCGTCATACAAGGCGTCAAAAATAGGCAGGACCACTCCGCCAGGATAACCAAACATAACCTCAACGCCCTCTTTTTTGAGGGACTCTATAAAGATTTTAGCACCTGTCATCTTCATGATAAGAATTTCCTTACAAGTTATTCACAATTGTAGGTGACCCTTAAGGGTCACCTACTACTACTATCCGCTATTCTAACACTGCTCCTTTACTGGCTGATGAAACAAATTTTGCATACCTCGAAAGCCAGCCTTCTCGCACCTTTGGCTTAGGTGCCTTCCACGCTCTTAGGCGCCTTTTTATCTCTGTGCCGCTAAGCGCTATATCGATGCGCCTCTTTCCTATATCTATCCGAATACTGTCATTATTCCTTATTATAGCTATTGGTCCGCCTTTTGACGCCTCAGGAGAAATATGCCCTATGCAAGGGCCTCTTGTCCCGCCTGAAAATCTTCCATCTGTTATAAGCGCGACATCGTCAGATAGGCCCATTCCAACTATAGCAGATGTCGGTGACAGCATTTCCCTCATTCCGGGGCCACCGTTAGGGCCTTCGTATCTTATGACTACTACATCGCCTTTTCTTACTTTGTCTCTCAAGATCGCATCCATTGCCTCTTCTTCAGAGTCAAAGACCTTTGCTTTGCCTGCAAAAACCATTGAATCTTCATTGACCGCACCCTGTTTTACAACCCCTCCTTCAGGCGCAATATTGCCCCTCAATATGGCAATACCACCTTCTTCTTTGTAAGGATTGCTCAAAGGCCTTATAATTTCTTCATCTTCAATCACAGCTGAACGAGCTATCTTTTTTACTAATAAACCGCTCACTGTAGGATTATCTTTAAGTCTCGATTCCAGCCTGTTCAAAACAGCAGGGATCCCCCCTGCCATCTCCAGGTCTTCAAGAAAATATTCACCACCCGGCCTTAAATCCGCTATCTTAGGCGTCTTTAGGCTAATCTTATCAAACAAATCAAGGTCAAGGCTAATACCTGCCTCTTTTGCAATGGCTGTCAGGTGTAAAACTGTATTTGTAGATCCGCCTAAGGCCATGTCAACCATAATCGCATTCAAAAACGCATTTTTCGTCAGTATTCCGCGTGGTTTTATATTATTTTTAACAAGGCCCACTATCTTCTCGCCGCTTTCAAACGCTATCCTGGATTTTTTACTGGAAACTGCCATAGATGTTGCGCATCCAGGCAAAGACATGCCTATTGTCTCGGTTAAACAGCTCATTGTATTTGCGGTAAAAAGCCCCTGACAAGAACCAGGCCCAGGACATGCCCGCATCTCCAGCTCTGCCAGTTCTTCTTTGGAGATCTCTCCCTTTTTGTATCTTCCCACTGCCTCAAAGGTATCACGGACAAGATCCAGCCTTCTACCTTTATAGCGGCCTGTAAGCATAGGGCCTGCTGTCACAACTATTGAAGGTATATTAACTCTTGCGCAGCCCATGAGCATGCCAGGCGTAATCTTATCGCAATTGGTCAAAAGCACAAGGCCGTCTAGGGCATATGCGCCTGCCATTGTTTCTACTATATCAGCGATAAGCTCTCTGGAGGCAAGTGAATATCTCATCCCAAAATGACCCATTGCGATACCATCGCATATTCCAGGAACGCCAAAAACAAACGGTTTTCCTCCTGCGGCATAGACTCCGTTCTCTATAGCGCGCTCAAGGCCCCTCATGTGTATATGACCCGGAATAAGGTCAGTAAACCCGGAAGCAATTCCGATGAAGGGTTTGTTAAAATCTCTGGAACACGCACCTGTGGCATACAATAAAGCCCTATTCCCTGCTCTTGAAACACCTTTTTTTATAATATCACTTTTCATTGTAAACCCTCAATGCGCTGAGGTTCGGCCTCGGCGCATGTTTGCTTAAATTTAGCTATTAAAAATCAATATATCTCTATCTTTGCCTTTTTCCTTAAATCATTCACCAGACTATCAATCTTTTCTTTCTTGTGCTTATCCATCAAAAAAGCCTCGATGTTCTTCTCTACCTCGTCATAGATCATAAGATGCGCGGGCTTTTTGTCCGTAAGTTTTATAACATGATAACCAAACTGGGTTTCAACCACAGGACTTATATCGCCTATTTCCATGCTAAAGGCTGCGTCCTCAAAAGGCCTAACCATCTGCCCTCTGCTGAAATAGCCCAGGTCACCGCCTCGAACTGCTGAGCCATCTTCTGAATTTGCTTTGGCCAGTTCCGCAAAATCCTCCCCTGAGACAGCCTTTTTTCTTAACTCATCTATTTCCTCGCGAGCTGCTTTTTTATCTTCGTCACTCGCGTCTTCTTTGACAAGTTTAAGGATATGGCTAGCCTTCACCTGCTCTGGGGCATTGAGCTTATCCTTGTTGCTCTCATACTCTGCCTTCTTTTCTGCTTCGTCTACAGTAATATTGTTATAAACTTTCTTGTCTAAAAAATTCTCGATAGAAATCCCGTATTGTATCTGCGCCTTGAGGTCTTTTTCAGTGATCCCTTTCTCTTTTAAAACTTTTACAAATTCTTCATTCGAATTAAAGCCTTTTTTTATATTTTCAAACTGCTGATCAGCTTCTTTGCTCAAATCACCAAGACCTGCCTTTTTGCTTTCCTGATATAACAGCTCCGCTGAAATCATGTTTTCAAGCAAATCCTTCCTGATCTTTGCCTTGTCTTCCTCCTTAACCTCTCTGCCGAACATTTTCTGGTTCTCGATAAAATTAGACATAGCGGTATCAAGTATCTCTTTCTTTATACCTTCCCCATTTACCCTTGCCACAAACTTAGTAGAGGCTGCACTCCCTGATGCGGCCCATACAAAACTGCAAACCAACATTGCAACCAACCAAAAAACGATGTTTCTGCCCCGCATTTTTTCTCCTTTCTTTTATACTTTTACGGCCAAAAACGCACATTTAACATATGATATCAGACGTTGTATATTATCTCATTTTATAGGGGAAATTACAATAGAATTTTATCTGGAAATGTAATCGGTGAGTTATCACGGGGGGGGGATGTCATTGCGAGAAGCGAAGCGACGAAGCAATCTCCGTCGTGTTTTTGAGATTGCTTCTGGCACTTCGTGCCCTCGCAATGACACATGTACCCCCGATAACTCACCCATTACCTGGAAATGTCTACTACTTTATATTTAAGCACTCCCGCGGGAATGTTTATGTTCACTATCTCGCCCTTTTTTCTGCCTAAAAGAGATTTTCCTACAGGAGAAGAGATTGATATCTTTCCTGCCCCAAAATCTGCCTCATCCTCTGTCACAAGCTTATAGATTATCTCTTCGGCCGAGTCAATATCTTTAAGCTTTACGGTTGCTCCTACATAGGCCTTATCAGTTGCTATGCTCTCGCCATCAATTATCCTAGCCATGGCAAGTTTATTTTCAAGTTCGTTTATCCTCTTTTCATTTACTGCCTGAGCCTGTTTGGCGGAATCATATTCCGCATTCTCGCTAAGGTCACCAAGGAGCCTGGCCTTTTCCAGGCTGGATGCTATCTCTCTGCGCCTGCGGCCTTTAAGATCCTCGAGCTGTTTCTTAAGTTTTTCAAAGCCTCCCCTTGTTAAAAATACTCCCTCTGACATAAACCCCTCTCGCAGATTGAGACTACATAAATCAAACCCCAATCAAAATTATACCTTTTTCGTCTTTTTGATCTTGTATAATGCCAGTGTCACATGACCGGCAAAAAGACAGGTAAAAGAAATGAAAGGCATATTAACTGCAAGGAAAAACAATTTACCCGCATCCGCGTCTCGAAACGCTATCTCGCCAGGAAGGTAATAATTATATCTAAGCAGCGAGCCAGCGTTAAAAATAAGTGTATATAATAAAAATAATGCGCCTAGTATCCACACAGACCACCAAATGCCTGGTTTGAAAAAACTATCTAAGTTCCGGCGGTACATTACCTCATTTTTATCCATTTATCACCTATCCTCTTTTACTGCTACTAATAAGCATACCGCAAAATAATTATTTTTCAAGTATAAAATTATTTAATTTTTATACACCCGCGGGACCCGCCTGCCTATACCGCATACCACTTCATAAGGTATCGTATTCAAAAGACCAGCTATCTCTTCTACCGGAATAGCTCCCCTGCCTTGAGTGCCTATTAAAACAGCCTCATCGCCGGGCCTGACATTTTTCAGATGGCCGACATCAACTATGGTTATATCCATGCATATCTTACCGACAACAGGGCAGCGATTACCTTTGATAAGGACGTCTGCCTGATTAGAAAGATGTCTTGAGTAACCATCGCCGTATCCCACTGGTATAATGGCTACACGCGTATCCTTGGCGGCCACATAAGTCCTGCCATAGCTCACACTGCGGCCTTTTAATAAAGATTTCACGTGAATAACTTTACTTTTTAATTTAAGCGCGGGCCTGAGTTTTAATTTGCCCGCGAGTTCTTTTTTTGGATACAGACCATATATTATAAGGCCTGGCCTCACCATATTCATATGCGCGTCCTTAAAATCTATCAACGCCATGCTGTTAGAGGCATGTTTAATAGGTATATCTATGCCGAGCCGCAGGAGATCCTCTATTAACGCCTTAAATATTCTTATCTGGCTCAGCGTAAAGACCTTATCCTCTTCCGCGTTCGGAAAATGCGTAAATATGCCATCTATGACAATTCTGTCCATAGAACTGATCTTTTTTACAAACCCAATGGCTTCTTCATGCCAAAATCCAAGCCTACCCATGCCCGTATCTATCTTTATGTGTACTTTTATGTCTTTTTTCTTTGCCTGGCCAAGCATAGAAAGCGCCCTGGCAATATGTAAATCCGATATTGCCTGTATTACATCAAACTTCAGTACACCTTTTGCCTCCTCATTAAGTATGGCGCCGAGAGAAAGTATTTTATTTTTTATACCTGCCTGACGAAGCTCGCGCGCTTCGTCCAGCGATGCAACGCCGATATACTCAACGCCCTCCTCGACCAAAACCCTGGAGACTTGTTTCATGCCATGGCCATATGCGTCTGCCTTTACCACTCCGAGTATCTTGGCATCATGGCCGATTAGCTGTCTTATTCTGCGCACATTATGGCGTATGGCGCCTAAGTCTATCTCTGCGAAAGTAGGCCTGTAAAATTTCATTTGATTAGCCATCAAGCTATCCTTTTCACTTTAACCTGGCAATCTTTTGGGTATAAATAAATTGGTTGTAACTTACCTAAGTCTGATTTTTTGCCTTTTTTTATCTTTTTGATCCCAAGTCTTATAAGATTACCTGCCCTGGGATACCAGTATTCTTCTTCCAGAAAAATGGACTTTTTATTTAGCTTTTCTATATCCTCTCTATAAAGGTTTATGCCGTCTCCTAAAAAAACTGCCGGCCCTTTTATCTTCTTCATAAGCTTATCAATACCCAATAAGAGATATCCTGTCTTTTTTATAAGTTTAGTTTTTTCTTTTGAGTATATAGCGCTATAAACCTGCCCTCGTTTCGCGTCTATGATCGGGACTATCGTTCTATCTTTGTCTCCGTCAATGCCAAAAGCCATGGAATCAAGGCTGGAAACTCCTATGCACTGTTTATCTGTGGCAATGCCAAAACCTTTGACAGTGCTCACGCCTATGCGCAGGCCCGTAAACGAACCAGGGCCCAGCCCTACAATAAAACCATCTATCGCTTTTACGGATACACGGGCCTTTTTCAGTAATCCTTCAATCTTCGGTATTAAAAAACTTGCGTGCGTCTTTTCGAGCGCGGAATTTTCTTCTATTATAACATTGCCGTCTCGACTGAAAGCAATGCTCAAAACTCTTGAACTGGTATCAATGCCTAAGATCTTCAATCCTTACCTCTCTTTTATTCTCGCCTTTAATATTAAATCTCACCGATATAATTTTCTCGGGCAGCATAGTCTTTAATTTTTCTGCCCATTCTATAATAGCCACACCATCTCCGTATATATATTCCTCCGCCGCAATATCCTCTATATCTTTAAGATTGCCCAATCTATAAAGGTCCATGTGATACAAAGGAAGTCTGCCTTTATATTCTTTTATCAAGACAAACGTGGGGCTGTTTATATGCCTGGCCTCCCTGACAGCCAATCCCATGCCAATTCCCTTAACAAAGGTGGTCTTGCCGCTTCCAAGTTCACCGTAAAGAGCGACAATATCTCCTTTATATAATCCTTTTGCCATATCCCGCCCTAACTTTATTGTCTCTTCAGCGCTATATGTAATCATCTCAATATCCCTTAACTTGACAATTCTTACATTGTAAGCATCAACGGGCGCCATAAATGACGCCCCTACAACGACTTAAAAAGGCATTTCCTACTATATCAAGTTAAGCCCATGGGATGCAATGGGCTCTGATTATTAAAAATGTTCATAACCCATTGGTTTTATCTTCTCTTTAACACCATTTTTTCTTACAAGACTGAAACCGGATGATTTATTACAAGTCTTTCCTATTATCGAAAGCCTTGTCTTAAACGGCCAATCTTTAACCAGCCTATCAGCAACTGCCTTTGACACAGTAAAAACAAGTTCAAAATCCTCGCCATCTCTTATAGCTGTCTTAGAATTTTTTGCGTCTCTTGAAACCGGCATATCTTTCTCATAAATAACAGCGCCTACACTGCTGGACTCTAGGATATGGCTTAGATCTATAATGAGGCCGTCAGAAATGTCTATCATTGAATGAATTTTATACTTTTCGACGAGAAAGCGGGCAACTTTCACGCGCGGCGTAAAATTAAGATGCCTGCCCTTTATTGAACCGCCTATCTCGCCTGTTACAAAAATAACATCACCTGGCGCGGCGCCATTACGTAAAACCAGGTTCTTTTTTTCTACCTCTCCGATAAGCGCAATGTTTATAACTATCTTTTCAGAACTTATAGTATCCCCCCCTACCAGGTCTATCTTAAACTTCCTGGCCATTTCTTTAATCCCTCTATATAATCTATCAACAAAATCCACGCCCAGTGACGGGGGAACGCCCAAAGAAATTACGCCAGCCAATGGTATTCCTCCCATCGCCGCTATATCGCTTATATTTACCGCTATGGATTTTTTACCTATGAGATATCCGCCTGAGCGCTTGAGGAAATGTTTATCTTCAAGAAGCATATCCGTGGTAAACAGGAGATATCTATCTTTTTTATATTTTAAGACTGCTGTATCATCGCCTATACCTTTAACAACGTTGGCAGATAACTTCACCCGCCTGGAAATCCTGTTTATAAGATTAAATTCTCCTAAATCTCTTAATATCATATACGCCTGATTCTGTTATTATAGCTCTTATGAGTCCGGCTGGAGTAACATCAAATGCCGGGTTATGCACCTTAGCGTTAAGCGGAGCGGTTTGCCTCGCGCCTGTATAAATAATCTCTTCTCTTTTTCTTTCTTCTATGGGAATGACCTTTCCGGTCTTTATATTATAGTCTATGGTAGAACTCGGCGCGGCCACATAAAAAGGTATGCCATGGTATTTCGCTAGGATGGCAAGGCCGTAAGTCCCTATCTTATTCGCGGTATCGCCATTCCTGGCAATCCTGTCAGCGCCTACAATAATCTTTGTGATACCTTTATTCTTTATTGCGCTGGCGGCCATGTCGTCACATATAAGAGTGGCATCAATCCCATTTTTCATAAGCTCCCACATCGTAAGCCTTGAACCCTGCATAAGCGGCCTTGTCTCATCCGCGTATACCTTAAACTTTTTACCCTGTCTCTTTGCTTCATAAAAAATAGATAATGCCGTGCCATGGCCTGCGGTGGCAAGCATCCCCGCGTTGCAATGAGTTAAAATAATATCTTTATTTTTTACTAACCGCGCGCCGTTTCTGCCAATGGCCCGGCACATATCCTGGTCCTCCTTTAGAATAGAAAGCGCTTCTTTTAACAATGACCTTTTGATTTCTTTAAGTCCCATGGACCCTGATAAACTCAAAAATCTATCCTCCATGCGTCTCATGGCCCAGAAAAGATTTACAGCAGTCGGCCTTGTCGCCTTTAATTTTGCTGATGAACAGGCTAAGTTTTTTCTTAATCCTGCCGAAGTTTTTGGCGTGGAATTTATAGCTGAAAGCGCATAACCCAACGCCGCAGAAACACCTATAAGAGGAGCGCCGCGTATCTTTAACTTTTTTATTGCCTCGCAAAGCGTATCAATATCTCCGCACTTTATGAACTTCAAACGCAAAGGTAATTCTGTCTGGTCGATAAATACTATCTTGTTCGCTTCCCATTTTATAGGCTCTAACAGCATCTCCCCTCCCCCCCTCTTTCGCAAAGTTCAATCTTAACTACGAGCCGGCCTTATAAACCAAAGAGTTTCGATAGAACATTCCTCTTTAACTCCACGGCTTTATAGGGGCATATCTCGTGACAACACATGCACTTTATGCATTTATTATAATCTATTTTTGAAATCTTATCATCTATGGTAATGGCAGATACAGGACATGTATCTTTACAGATCATGCATTTTTTACATATGCCTTCGTTTATATACGGGCCAAACCTTATAAGGCTCGCTAAAAGCCTGACAATAGGAGAAGGAAGAGATAAGAGCGCCGCTGAACCAGGAAGCTTGAATCCCCGAACTACATTCTCTTCCAGTGATTCCCCGGCAATTTCGATATTCTCCATACCCGCTTCTCCCAAACCTCTATTGCTGGCCTCTTTTGTAGTAAGCATGTCTAAAGGGTCTATGCCTATCAAACTCGCAAACACACTATCCACTGCCACGCTATCTTCGCCAGCCAGCAAAAGCCCGACATTCCTCAAGGCGCCCGAAGCAGGGCCATCGCCTTCCATTGCCACAATACCGTCCATTAAAACAAGGTGCGGCCTGACAACCTGGAAAGCATCCACAATCACATGTACAAAATCTGCCGGCGCGGGAAATCTTTTATGTAATTCAGACTTATTAAGCCCCGCAACAGCCCCGTACATGTTCTTGACAGCTCCTGTCAATCCCATCAGGCTGTGCGTTTTCATCTTTGGTATTGAAATAATCTTATCGCATTCAAAAAAATAAGATGCTATTGGCAGGCCTTTGACCATTTTTACATCCTTGGCCTCAAGACATTCGATATTTTCTTCTTTGGCCATATTTAATAAGCCAGAGCCCTGGTAGGCATCGCTGGGCGTAATAGATCCCCCAGGGTTATCTCCTATCAGAGGACGAGCGCCCTGCCTTTTTATAAGCCTGGAACACGCCCTTATGACCTCGAGATTGGTATTTACGCCATGTTCAGGCAGCCTGCCGGAAAGCATGTTTGGTTTGATCAGGACCTTCTCGTCTTTTTTAATAAAGGCCCCTATCCCGCCTTCTAAAAGCTCAAACGCCCTTTCTACAGAAGTCTGGACTTCATAAGGATCATATGTCCCGCATTTGACAATAGAAACCCTGGTCTTCATGCCATCAGTTCCTTTATAAAAAAAACAAAGATCAATATAATAGAATTATGCATTATATGAACGGCTATCGAAGATACAAGCGAACCTGTGGTCTCATAGAGATATGCCAGAAGCGCGCCCAAGACCATTATAGGCAGAAACCCAATGATATTTGTATGCAAGAAACTGAATATTGAGGCGCTTAAAAAAACCGCGGCCACTATGCCAAAGCGTTTCCTCATAGCGCTGTACATAAACCCCCTAAAGAAGACCTCTTCAATTATAGGCCCGAATACAGAAACAAACAGCGTCAGGAGTAATAGCGCATTACCGCTCTTCTCTTGCATGAACACCTCAAAGACAGGCTGTGGAGATGGCGTATACCCAAAAAAGTTTAAAGCCATTATTGACAGAAACAACACCACCAAGAGTAAAGGCAATATAAAAATATAAGCTGTTATTCCTGATAAAATATCCCTGAAAAAGGACGAAAACCTGAAACCCAATGCCTGAAATCTTTCTTTATGCTTCACCACGACAAAATAAAGCACCACCATAACCACTGCTATGTCCACAAGAAAAGTATTTAGCATCATGCGTAGATTCAATCCCAAATCAAAATGAAATATCCTGAAAAGAAAACCCTCGATTATTGCCACAACATAGCTTAAAAAAACAATTATAACTCCGGTCTTCAAAAGATCTCCTATGCCCCATGAAACAGGATTTTTATAGCCCGAGGCGGCTATAACGGGCTTTTTACCAAAAAAAATAAACGCTATGTTAAGAACCATCGCCAGTATAAAAATAAAAAAACCTGCTATTGTCAAATATCTAAACAATCCAGCGCCAGGTCTGTCAGAGGCAATATAATCCCTGACCTTTTGCTCGGTAATACCCATTTCGTCAAGCGTCATGGAGGACAAAGATTTTTCCCCCCCAACGCGCTTCTTCTCCGTCTGGCCTGTATTTAAAAAATTTACCGCGAGTATAAAAAAAAGCATGAGTATGTATATTTTCTCACGCCTTAAAAATTGATACATCTGAGACCTCTTTAAAAATTCCAAGAAAATCACCTCAGGATGAGCAGTCGACATTATAGAAAAACTCCCTGACTGCTCAACTTAAATAACCTTTTAGCGTTTTCAGTGGTGATCTTCGCGACTTCCTCAAAGCTCATATCTTTTATCTTTGCAATCTCTTCTGCCAGATACTTTATATAGGCTGGTTCATTGCGCCTGCCGCGGAAGGCCTGCGGCGCCAAAAACGGGGCATCTGTCTCAAGAAGAAGCCTATCCGCAGGCACAAGTCTTACAATTTCCCGCAGCCAAGCTGCGTTTTTAAATGTTACGTTACACGTAAAAGATACAAACATGCCTAAGGCAAGACATTCCTCAAGAAAAGGCCTGTCGCCTGAAAAACAATGCATAACGCCATTTATGGCACCCCCCATGGCCTCCTTTAATATATACAGCGTATCTTCATGCGCATCTCTATTATGTATAATCACGGGCAAGTCCTTTTCTTTCGCTGCGTTAAGCAGTCTCGCAAATAACCTCTTCTGTTTATCTTTTAAAGAAATATTTCTATAGTAATCTAGCCCTATCTCCCCTACCGCAACCACCTTTTTGGATTCCAGAAACCTTTTAAAAAATTCCATGTCTTTCTCCGTAATCCTGCCGGCTTCATGCGGGTGAATGCCTGCTGACGCGTATATAAAATCATTTTCCTGGCTGAGCCTTATGGATTTTTCAGTCCCTTCCAGGCTGGACCCCACATTGATTATACGCTCTATGCCTTGCTCTTTGGACCGCGCAATAACCTCTTGCCTGTCAGGCTCAAAATCTTCAAAATCCAAATGACAATGTGTATCGATTAACATAAAGGCGACATCTCTCTGAGTCTTTTAACTATAGGCGGGATTTCAGACACACAGTAATCAACATCCTCTTCTGTATTGCCATGACCAAAAGAAAATCTTATCGAGGCCTGCGTCAAGTCAGGTTTGACCCCCATGGCTGTAAGGACGTGCGACGGGTCAAGAGAACCTGAGGTACATGCGGAGCCTGTCGAAGCAAATATGCCTTTCAAATCGAAATTCAATATTAAAGATTCACCTTCGACATATCTGAAAGAAATATTAAGTGTGTTAGAAAGTCTCTTGTCAGGATGGCCGTTCAGGTATATCTCTTCAAGGTTTTTATTTAAACCGTCTAAAAGCCTCTTAGTCAGTTTTTTCATATTCTTATTTACCGTCGGCAATTCTCTTTGCGCTATCTCTACTGCCTTGGCAAACCCGACTATGCCAGGGACATTTAAAGTCCCTGCCCGCAATTTTCTCTCATGGCTGCCGCCGCTGTGAAAAGATACAAGCTTTACGCCTTTTCTGACGTAAAGCGCGCCTATCCCTTTAGGCCCGTTCAGTTTGTGAGCGGAAAATGAACAAAGGTCGACACCAAGCTCTTCAATATCTATCGGCTCCTTGCCAAGCGCCTGCACCGCATCAGTATGAAAATAAACTCCGTTCTTCCTGGCAATATTGGCAATCTCTTTAACGGGCTCTATTGTGCCGACTTCGTTATTCGCAAACATTATTGAAATAAGTACAGTGTCTTTTCGCACAGAATCTTTTAACCTATCCATGTCTATAACCCCGTACTTATCCACTGGGACGCGAGTCACCTCAAAACCAAGTTCTTCTTCAATAAACCTGCATGAATCAAGGACAGCATGGTGCTCTATCTCGCTTGTTATGACATGCCTGCCTTTATCAAGATTTGCCATGGCCACGCCTTTTATCGCAAAATTATCAGACTCTGTGCCTCCGGAGGTACATATTATGTCTACAGGCTCTGTGCCTATGGAATTACCCATTACACTCCTTGCTGATTCAACAGCCTTTCTGGCTGATTGACCCATTGAGTGCACACTCGACGCGTTACCATATTCATTACTGAAATACGGCATCATTGCCTCTATTACCTCTTTACGCACCGGTGTAGTAGCGTTATGATCTAAATATACTTGTTTCATTTTAAAATCCTCGTAAGCTTTAAAATGTTTCTATTCTTGGGAACAATGGTTTCCCCTTGTTAATCTTTGTGCCTGGTTTAGCATGGCCCCATGAAAGCAGTTTCAAGCTCCTCTTTCCTGGATCTTCAAGCCCAAGCTGCACCGCCATCTCTCTAGAAGCAGCTGGTAAAAATGGCCATAAAACTACAGAGACTATCCTCAGAACTTCATAGAGGTCATACATCATATCCTTAAGTTCATCGGTCTTGCTCTCCTTGTATAATTTCCACGGCGCCTTCTCTTCTATGAACTTATTGGCTTTGTTTATCAATCGCCACACGGCTGAAAGGGCCTGGCTAAAATCTATTTTATCCATCGCCGCTGTTATTTCAGATCCTAGTTTTCCTGCTGTATCAATCATAGACACTGTAATCTCGTCTGATGTCCCAATGTCTCTTCTGTCAGGCACCACGCCTGAACAATATTTTTCTATCATGGATAATGTCCTGTAGAGGAGATTTCCGAGGTCATTCGCCAGGTCGCTATTGATCCTTCCGATAAGCGCGGATTCTGAAAAGGAACCGTCCATGCCAAAAGGGACCTCTCTTAAAAGGAAGAATCTATAGGCATCCACGCCGAACCTGTCAACCATCTCCTCGGGATTCACTATATTTCCCTTGGATTTTGACATCTTGTCCCCGCCAATCTTCCACCAGCCATGCGCGAATATTGTCTTTGGAAGCTGGAGCCCTGCCGCGTGAAGCATGCAAGGCCAGTAAACAGCATGGGGCCTGAGTATATCCTTGCCAATCATGTGCACATCAGCAGGCCAAAATTTCTTGAACTTCGCCGCGTCATCGCCATAACCGCAGACGCTTATATAATTTATAAGGGCATCGAACCATACATATGTAACATGGTCTCCACTGAAAGGCACGCTCACTCCCCATGAAAGCCTGGTCCTTGGCCTTGAGATACACAGGTCATTCAGAGGATTTTTCAGGAAACTTAATATTTCATTTCTCCTTATAACAGGTAATATAAAATCTTCGTGTGAGTCAATATAATCTATAAGCCACTTTTGGTACTTTGAAAGCCTGAAAAAGAAATTCTTCTCCTTGATGTGTTCAACAGGCCTATTGCAATCCGGGCAATTGTCCTCAATAAGCTGGGCCTTTGTCCAAAAACTCTCACATGGCGTACAATACCAGCCGCTGTATTCTCCTTCATATAAATCACCGCTCTCATAAAACATCTGTAAAAGCTTCTCGACAACCTCTTCGTGCCTCTTTTCCGTTGTGCGGATAAAATCGTCGTAAGAGATATTGAGTTTTTTCCACAGCTCTTTAAAACGGGGCGCAATTGTGTCCACAAATGCCCTTGGCTCCATACCATGCGCCTCAGCTGCCTCCTTAATCTTCTGGCCATGCTCATCTGTCCCTGTAACAAATAATACTTCCGCACCCTGAGCCCTCTTAAACCTGGCAAGCACGTCACATGCTATATTGGTATAGGAGTGGCCTATATGAGGATTACCGTTAACGTAGTATAGCGGAGTAGTAATATAAAATTTCATATTAATCGTATCACATCTTAAAGCTCAACTTGACAATTCTTACATGCCACATTTTGTAAATTTAACGCCCTTCGGGCAAACTTTGTAGGGGTCGGATTCATCCGACCCGCATCAACGGGCGCCATAAATGACGCCCCTACAACGACTTAAAAAGGAATTTCCTATTATATAAATTTACGCTTCTAAGATATTAAGTTAAGCACATTAGTAGGGGACCATTAAGGGCCCCCTACTAATGTGTGCCTACAAAAAGGAAATTCCTATACTATCAAGTTAGGCAAAGCAAGCTTTGCGACTACCCCAAAACTAGCGACCTGGAAATTAATTTTTTTGTTTAAAAAATTCCTGGTTACGGGTTACCAGTACCTATTTATTGTAATCCAGCTCTATCTGCTTACCCTCTTCTAACACAACCATCACCTTGCGCTTAAGCACATTGACGCTTACAACTTTTCCCTTGCCTTCCTTTGTCTTTATCTTATCCCCTTCCCTGGGAAGGCCCTTTGAATATTTTTTGTAGGTCTGAAATTCATACCCGAGACAGCACATCAATCTTCCGCAGCAACCCGAGATCTTAGAAGGGTTAAGCGGTAAGTTTTGTTCCTTGGCCATCCTTATTGTCACTGGTTCAAAGTTTTTCAGGAAGCTCGCGCAGCATAAAGGCCTTCCGCAATGGCCAAATCCGCCGAGCATCCTTGCTTCATCCCTGACGCCGATCTGTCTCATCTCTATCCTGACCTTGAAGATGTGCGCCAAGTCTTTTACCAACTCTCTGAAATCGACCCGGCCTTCCGAGGTAAAATAGAAGATAAGTTTTGATCTGTCAAAGGAATATTCCGCGTCTATCAGTTTCATGTCCAGCTTGCGCTCTTGAATTTTTATGGCACAGGTCTGAAATGCGCTTTTTATGCGGCTCTTATTCTCTTTGATCCTGGCAATATCTTCTTTTGTGGCTATACGTATGATCTTTTTAAAGGGCTTGGCAAGGTCAGCCTCCAGAATCATTTCAGGCTCTCCTGTCACCTGGCCGTAGTCATGCCCGCGCTCAACCTCGATAATTACATAATCCCCTATCTTAGGGTGTATGTCACCTTTTTCATAATAAACAATGTTTCCGGTCTCTCTCATTCTTACCTGTATAGCTTCCTGCATATTAACTCCGTTTAAGTTCCACAGCCATGTTAAAAAGCGCTATCTTGGGATTTACGTTCCTACGTATATATTCAATGGTATCTATAATAACTGATATGTCGTGTTCTAATTTATCTTTAGAAAATCTCTGAGCATAAGAAGCTATTTCTCGCGAACGATCAATATTAAATAATTCTCCCTCTTCCCGCGTCAACTTGGAAACCAAAAGATCGCGGTACCAGCATAAAAGGAGATATAGCCCCTCTTCTTTGTCCTCGCCAATATCTTCTGTTAATAAATCTTCGCGTAATAAAGCGCTTTTCCTGAAAAAGAAATTGTTCAGAAGACAATCTCTCCTTCTCATCATATCTTTTTCTTTAAAGGCCAGCGCCTTTCCTAGGCTTCCCATTGCCATATGCGCGAATAAACCGGCTTCCTTGTCCTCTATATCGCGAGACTTGAGAAACTCTTGGATCTTCTCTTTGTCCAGATTGTAAAACTTTAAAACCTTGCACCTGGAAAGCACTGTGGAGAGTATCCCTTCCGCATTAGAAGATGTCAGCACTAATATATGGTTACGCGGCGGTTCTTCTAAAAGCTTTAAAATGGCGTTTTGCGCCTCTTCCGTCATTGTCTCCGCGTCAGTTACAATAAAAATCCTCTTCCTGCCCTCGTAAGGCTTTAAGCTTGCTTCGTAAATAATATCCCTAATCTTATCGATTTTTATACTGGTTGATTTGTCTTCATGGGTAATTACAAAGACATCGGGGTGATTCCCGGAATCTATTTTTCTACAAGAAGCGCAATCACATGTGTCATTACGTGTCTCTCTCGCGCAATTTACTGCCTTTGCCAACGCAATAGCCGCAGTTCGCTTTCCCACACCGTCAGGCCCAATAAAAAGGTAGGAACCTACCAGCTGACTCTGCGCTATTATGCCTTTCAAGGCCTTTATTGCTGTATCCTGTCCTATTATATTTTCAAACGACATAGTAATCTTGAAACTATATTTCTAATTTCACCCTGCGTCTCGGTTATATCCCCAAGGGCACTAATAATCTTCACCCTTCGAGGCTCTTTTCGCGCTATAGACAAATATCCTCTTCTCACCTTTTCGTGATATATAAGCGGCTTTTTTTCTATTCTGTCTTTATCCTTGCCGGCCCTCGCCAGGCCTTTCTTAGCGTCTATATCGAATAGAATTGTCAGGTCCGGAGATATGCCTTTTGTGACTAGCCTGCCTATGTTTTTTATAATCTTTACATCGAGCCCCCCGGCATGCCCCTGATAGGCTATTGTGGCATCTATAAACCTATCACATATCACTATATTTCCCGTATCCAGCGCAGGCATTATCTTCTCCTTTATTATCTGGGACCTGGCAGCCATATAAAGCAGCATCTCGCATATTACATCCATCTCTTTATGTTCTGGATCCAATAAGATTTTACGTATCTTTTCGCTGATAAAGGTCCCGCCTGGTTCTCGCGTATGCACAACCCCGCGGCCGTCCTTTCTCAAAAAATCAACCAGCAGCTTTGAATGCGTGGTCTTGCCGCTGCCCTCAGGCCCCTCAAAAGTTATAAACACTCCTCTCTTTCTCATAATACCCCTATTCAGCTATTTTAGCCTCCATGATGTGCCTTTTTTTTGGTCCTCCAGGATTATACCAGCCTCTCTCAGCTTCTCCCTGATCCTGTCTGCCTCCTTGAAATCTTTTTTCTCCCTGGCTTTATTTCTCAAGACAATTAAATCTTTAATTTCTTTTTCTGATATTGGCGCTTTCTTCTCTTTGAATGTTAAACCAAAAACACTGAAAAACTTCTCTAATGTCTTCGTAGTATGTTTTAAAATAAACATCTTCGATTTATCCTCACCATCTATAGTATTATTGGCCATCTTAATCATATCAAAAACCACGGCTAAAGCCTTTGGGGTATTAAAGTCGTCATCCATTGATTCTCTAAAGATTTGTTCAAACCGCAAGGTATCTATTGTTCCTTGCCGGCCTGCCTTTTCATGAAATTTCACTTTCTTTAATCTATCTCTTAAGATGCTGATTCTTTCATAAGCCTTTTTTGCTTCTTCCATTTTTTCCCATGAAAAATCAACTGGATGAGAATAGTGAGCCTGTAAAAATAAAATCTTCAGGACATCGGCTGGATATTTATTTAATACACTCTCTATCGTAATAAAATTCCCAAGCGATTTTGCCATTTTCTCTTTATTAATGGTTAAAAGGCCGTTATGTATCCAGTAGCGGGCAAACTTCTTATCCGCGCCCTCTGACTGGGCAAGTTCATTTTCGTGGTGCGGGAAAATAAGGTCTATGCCTCCGCCGTGTATATCAAACTCATCGCCAAGGATATCCGAACTCATTACGGAACATTCTATATGCCAGCCGGGCCTGCCGGATCCCCACGGGCTCTTCCATGAAATCTCATCTTCCTTGGCTGTTTTCCACAGGGCAAAATCAAGCGGATCTTTTTTATTTTCACCCGGCACAATCCTTACCCCTGACTCAAGCATTTCAAGGCTCTGATTAGACAATTTTCCGTAATCTTTGGTTCTCTTTATATCAAAATATACGTCTCCGCCTGATTCGTAAGCAACTCCATTTTCAATCAAGTCCTTAATAAAATCTTTCATCTTCCCTATATATTTGGTAGCCTTAGGCTCTCTATCCGGAGGCATGATATTTAAAGCGCTCATGTATTTATGATATATCTCTAGATATTTCATAGAGACCTTTTTTACGGCAATACTTATGTCTTCCCCTTTAAACTCTTCTTTTGCCTTATCAATTATCTTATCGTCAACATCCGTAACATTCCTCACGAATTTAACCCTGTACCCTCTGTATATGAAATACCGGCGTATGACATCAAATATGTAAGCGCTTCTGGCATGGCCTATATGCGGCTCATCATAAACAGTAGGCCCGCAGACATACATTCCAATCCTGCCTTCTTCGAGCGGCCTGAATACTTCCTTTTTTCTTGTAAGCGTGTTATATATTTTCATATCAAACTAAACAAGCAATCGCATACGCCGCTATTGCCTCCCCTCTTCCTATAGCGCCTATCCCTTCCTGCGTAGTCGCCTTAATATTGATCTTGTCTTTATCTATGCATAACGCCATAGCTATCTCCTGCCTCATGCTGTCTTTAAAAGGCGCTATCTTTGGCTCTTCCAAAATAATAACAGAATCTACATAATCTACCTTATAATTCTTTTTCTTTATCATATGACTTATTTTTTTCAGGAGTTCTATGCTGGCTATGCCCGCGTAGGTATCGTCATTCACGGGAAATTGGTGGCCGATGTCATCCATGCCGGCCGCGCCCAGTATGGCATCGCATATCGCATGTATAAGCGCGTCTCCGTCTGAATGGCCTTCAAGGCCTCTTATATGCGGGATCTCGATACCGCCAAGCATGAGCAGCCGCTCATCAACAAATCTATGAATATCATAACCTATGCCTACTCTCATAAAAGCTCCTTTTTAAATATCTTTGCCAGCTGCAGATCTTCCCTTGTCGTAATCTTTATATTACTATATGACCCCATGACAATCTTTGGCCTCATGCCCAGCGCCTCCACAAGCGCGGAATCGTCAGTAGCGTCAATCCCCTTTTCGGCAGCTTTTCTATACGCCATTTTTATGAGTTCCTTTTTGAAAACCTGCGGGGTCTGGGCCTCCCAGAAATCCTTCCTATCAGGCGTATGATGAATGCGGTGATCATCTTTGACTATCTTCAAAGTCGGCTTCACAGGCACACCTGCTACAGCCGCCTTGAAACGTTTCGCTGTCTTTAGGCACGCATTTATCAAATTGCTGTTTACAAAAGGCCTGATTCCATCATGGATCAATACATAATCCATATCGGATGAAACCTTTTCTAACGCCCTGGCAACAGAATCTTTTCTTTCTTTGCCGCCCGCGACAAGCCTTGCTTTCCTTATCTTGTATCTGTCTATTATGTCGCGTTGTGCCCTGCGCATCTTGCGTTTATTTACAGCGACGATTATCTCCTTTATTTTGCTGTTGCGTGAAAGATGTAATAATGTCCAGGCAAGTATAGGTTTACCATTAATATTTATATAAGGCTTTTCTACTGTTGATTTTATCCTTGTGCCTTTGCCTGCGGCGGGAACAATAGCAGCTACTCGCATATCGTATATCACATATCGCATATCGGACTTTTGCCGTGCTCCATGCGCTTTTGGCTATGTTATTTTTTATTATTTCTCTTTATGTCCTCTGGTAACTTACCGAATATCATTCTGCCTGCCGCGGTTTGAAGCACGCTTCCCACAACTACACGTACGCTCTGCCCTATAAGCCTTCTCCCGTTATCCACTACCACCATAGTGCCGTCCTCAAGGTACCCAACGCCCTGATTGTACTCTTTGCCTTCCTTTATCAGCCTTATCTCAAGAAATTCTCCTGGCAGTACCACAGGCCTCAAGGCATTGGCCAGCTCGTTCACGTTCAATACGCTCACGCCCTGTATCTCCGCAATCTTATTCAGATTAAAATCATTCGTAAAAACCTTCGCGCTCAGGACCTTGGCAAGTTTAACAATCTTTGCATCCACCTCTTTTAGATCCTGAAAATCTTCACTGTGTATCTTAATATCTATGTGGGAATTTTTCTGCAGCTTCCCTAGTATATCAAGGCCGCGCCTTCCGCGTGCCCGCTTTAAAGAGTCGCTGGAATCAGCTATCTGCTGCAGTTCCTTTAAGACGAATCTCGGAACCACAAATTTGCCTTCCAGAAAATTTGTGTTGCATATGTCCGCTATACGGCCATCTATAATAACGCTTGTATCAAGGATTACCAGTTCATCTTTCTGGCCCTGCCTTGAAAACTTTACATACGGGACAATGATATTAAACTCGTCCCTGCCGCGTATGGCCACTATCATGCCCAGATAACAAAATATTAGCGTAAGCACCACGCGCAATGAATAAAATACTGTTTCGTTAAGGTGCATGAGCGCGAGCGTGTCAGAAACAAGCTTAGCCATTATAAGGCCGAATATAAGGCCGAATACAGCTGACGAAAGCCCTCTTACGGAAACCTTCCTCATGATAAATTCAAAGAATATTATCAGTGCCGCCGCTATAAACCCTATTACGCCGCCTACCATGCTGAAATCAGTATCACCGATCTGCACAAACGAACCTATCTGATAACCTACTACTATGCTAAGTATTATAAAAAAAACACGCATGAATATTAAAGTCATTATTTTTCCTCCTAATTTTATTTCTTCTTCTTGTCTTCTCTCGGCCTATACAAAAGTTTCCAGGGGTGTTCTTTTATATCAAGTATCATTTCATCTATATGCCTATACAATGAGTCATCCGACATAAACCTGCCTACAGTGCCTTTGCCCTCTTTTGCGCTATTGATAAAATCTTTTAAGCTAAAGGTCATGGACTCGATATTGGAAACAGTATTTTTGATGGATGCGCTGAAGGCTTCGTCTCCTACGATCTTATCTATAGATTCTATCATGCTTTCTATCTTCAAGAGAGTTGCCTGTGTCCCTCTGGTAAGTTCTTCGGTCGACACAGGATCATGGCCTCTTAGCGTATCGCCCTTCTCCAATAACCTTGTCTCCCTTGTGCCAGGCGTTATTTCAAGATATTTTTCGCCCAGTAAGCCAAGTGTGTTAATAGTCGCTACGGCGTCTTCGTTAACCCATGTATTCTGGGCCACCCATGCAAGAAGGCTTACCATTGGTTTGTTTTCTTCCTCGTCAAAATAGACATTTATCTCCTGAACCTCGCCTACCTCGACTCCGGCATACCTTACAGGCGCGCCAACGCTTATGCCGTTGGCAAAGCTAAAAATAACATTGAGCATATAGCCGCGCTTTACACTGTAAAAATTACCTATAGAAAATACTATTACCGACAGGATGACTATTCCTATAAAAATAAATATGCCAACCTTAAGTTCAAAATTTGATCTGGTAAACATCGTCTGCCTCCTGTATAGTTAATGAAAAGGTTACATCCTAGTCGCTCTCTTCAGTAATAGGCCCTTTCGAAGCCCCTGTAATGAATTGTCTTACTACAGGGTCCTCTGTATTTTTTATCTCATCCGGAGTCCCAACAGCTATAATCTTGCCTTTATATAACATAGCGATCCTGGTAGCTATCTTATAGGCGCTTACCATATCATGCGTAACCACGATAGAGGTCACTTTCAATTTTTGATTTAAGCCTATTATGAGTTCATTTACAGCATCTGCCATCACGGGATCAACCCCTGTTGTTGGTTCGTCATACAAGATAATTCTCGGGTCATTGCATATGGCCCTGGCCAGGCCTACGCGTTTTCTCATGCCGCCGCTAAGCTCAGACGGCATCAATTCCTCTATGCCTTTCAACCCCACCATCTCCAGGGCCATGGCAACTTTTTCCCTGATAAGATCCTTTCCCGTCTTGGTATGCTCTCTTAAAGCAAAGCCTACATTCTCACTTACTGTCATAGAGTCAAATAAAGCTGCGCCCTGAAAAAGCATGCCAAAGCTTAATCTTAATTTATCCAGTTCTTTATAATCTATCTTTGTTATATCATTATTATCTATTAGTACCTGGCCAAGATCTGGCTTAAGAAGCCCTATTATGTGCTTTAAAAGCACGCTCTTACCGCAGCCGGAACGGCCTATTATGACCATTACCTCGCCGAAATTTATTGTAAGGTTCAGGTTATCCAGCACTTTATTATCTCCAAATGATTTTGAAAGATTTATTATCTCAATCATAATCAGCTATAAGCTGTAAGCTATAAGCTATAAGCTGTAAGAATCAGGGATCTTTTTCTCTTATAGCTTAAAGCTTATAGCTGTATTTATGGAAACACAAAATAAAACAAAACCGTAAACAGGCAGTCTGCCACTATTATCATTATAAAAGATATCACAACAGAAAGTGTCGTGGCCTTACCAACCCCTTCCGCTCCGCCTTCTGTCCTGAACCCCTCATAACAGGAAACAATGCAAATAATAATCGCGAAAACAAACGACTTTAAAAGGCCTGTGAATAGATCCTTGAATACTAATGGATCGAATGTCATCTTTACATATATTGTATGGCCTATGAGCAGCTTATAAACGCCTATTAAATAACCTCCGATTATCCCAAAAAAGTCAGCATAAACTGTCAATATGGGCAACATTATACAGAGCGCCATAAGCCTAGGGACTACAAGATATTTAACAGGATTCGCCGCCAGCGTCTCCAGCGCGTCTATCTGCTCGGTTACCTTCATCGTGCCAAGCTCAGCCGTAATGCTTGCCCCAACCCTGCCTGCTATTACAAGCGCTGTCAGCACGGGGCCCAGTTCTCTTACCATGGAAAGCGCGACAAGGCTCGATATATAAATCTGCGCGTTCATTTTTGTCAGTTGATACGCGCTCTGAAGGGCCAGGACAATGCCTGTAAAAAACGCGACCAAAAATACGATAGGAAAACTCAACACCCCCACTTTGTACATCTGGGTAAATATCTCTTTTTTGCGTAAAGGGGGGGCAAAGAGATGAAATAACGCGCTTATAAAAAGGTGAAATACACCACCTATGTAAATAAAAAAATTCAGTGTCTTCTCGCCTAAGCCCTTTATGAACAATTTCATATTTTCCTCAAATAAAGGCTCACTAAAATTTCACGCTATGCTCTATGCCGAAAAATTCCTCATTCTCCTTGATCTTCATCTTCAGATGCTCCTGCCCCATCTTATACTCCAGATTCATCTCATCAGGATTTTCTCTATCCCTGTAATGAGTAAGCGGTTCTTTAGTAAATGCCTTGAATCCCACGCGCATCTTATCGCTTATGTCCTTACTCATACTCAATTCATCCTTATTCTTCTGGTCTATATCCCATCCATCCCACACTATTGTTTTCATATCAGATTTAACGCGCAGGCCGTCAAACAGGGTCCCTTTCTCGATATTCCTCAAGTCAATGTATCCTTCTATTGTCAAAAGGCTCTTACCCCATCTTGCCCTTGAATCCACTATATTTATTATCGGTCCAAACCCTTCTATCCTGATAGTGGCTACGTCGTATTCAACTCTTCCGACCCTTCCGTTTCTGCTCTCAAGGATACCATTTGAGTAAAGATTCGATAACTTACCCTTAAAATAAAAAACGCCGTTCATCATTCCAAGGGCAATGTCTGATTTTCTGGGCCTCGCTATCCGGGCAAGATCCCTTATATCCGCCCTTTTAACATCAAGCCGCAGATCAGTCTCAAAAGGGGCCTCAAGTCCTATCCTTCCTTTTATCTCATAAGCCCTGCCGAACCGTAGAGACTTTATCTCTATAGCGGCGCCGTTCATATCAAAAGACGCCTTCACCGGCATAAAAGGCTTTGAATTAATGCTTATATCATCTGAAAATAATTTTCCGGAAAATGTCTCTGTCTTTCCGGAGTTATCTTTAATAAACCTGCCTTTTACAAAAACATTGCCTGAAATAACAGGACCTTTCAAATTCAGGCCTTCAATGTGTAATTCAGAGGACATGTAGCCGTTGTTTAAAAAATTGATGTCTATGGACACAGCCCTGTCAATTTCATTCTCTCTAAAGAACTCCGGCATTTTAAAACTGTATAAGGCAGGTCCCAGGTCAAACAGCCCTTCCCTGTCTATAAAAAATTTATAGTATGCCCAAGGTATTACCGACGCGGTTATAACGGCCAATAAAATTACGAGCAGGATTACTCTCGCCCTGCGCCTTAAGATTAAATGACGCATTATATAAACACAAGTTTGCCGTTTTTCTCAGTTACCTTGATAGTCTTTTCCCTGTCAAAATTATTCGAGATTATTTCTTCTGCCAAGGGGTCTTCCAGAAGCCTCTGTATGGTCCGCTTTAAAGGCCTTGCCCCGAACATAGGATCAAAACCTTTTTCTATCAGAAGATCCTTTGCCTTTCTGTCTATTTCTATGGATATATTCTGTTCCTTTAGCCTGTCTTTTACTTCGTTAAGTTCTATGTCTACGATAGTGTATAGGTGCTCCTTTGTAAGGCCGTGAAAGACTATGATATCGTCTATCCTGTTCAGAAACTCTGGCTTAAATGTCTTTTTTACCTGTTCAAGAAGCCTCTCTTTTGTATCTTTATAAGTAATCTCTTTTTTTTCCGACTTAAAGCCTATGGACCCCTGTTTTCTGAAGATATCCGCTCCGACATTTGAGGTCATTATAAGAACAGTGTTCCTGAAATCAACCTTTCTCCCAAGGCTGTCTGTAAGCCGTCCATCCTCCAATACCTGCAGCAATATATTGAATACATCAGGATGCGCCTTTTCTATTTCATCCAACAGCACTACAGCATATGGCCTGCGCCTGACTTTCTCAGTAAGCTGTCCGCCTTCTTCATATCCCACATATCCAGGCGGAGCTCCTACAAGACGCGATACATTAAACTTCTCCATATACTCTGACATGTCCAGTTGTATAAGAGCATTATCATCGCCAAACATAAATTCCGCAAGTACACGGCCAAGATGTGTCTTTCCCACCCCTGTAGGGCCAAGAAATATAAACGAACCTATAGGCCTTTTGGGATTCTTTATGCCGGCGCGTGAACGCCTGACAGCCTTGGCAATGACAGTTATTGCCTCATCCTGCCCTACAATCCTCACGTGTAGCTCTTCTTCCATCTTAAGAAGCCTTGCGGATTCCTTTTCCTCCAGCCTGACAATGGGAATACCCGTCCATTTTGAAACAATATTGGATATAAGCTCCTCGTCAACCTTTGGCCTGGCCTCCATTCTGGACTTCTTCCATTCCTGCCTTATCTTTTCCAGTTTTTTGCGGGCCTCTTTTTCTTCGTCTCTAAGATGGGCTGCCTTTTCAAAGTCCTGATTCTTTATGGCGGCGTCTTTCTCCTTGCGTATATTCTCTGTCTGGTCCTCTACATCTTTTATTTCCTGAGGGGCAGTCATCACCGAAAGCCTTGCCTTTGCCCCTGCCTCATCCATCAGGTCAATGGCCTTATCAGGCAGAAACCTGCCGGCTATGTACCTGTCAGACAGCTTACTCGCTGCCTCCAAGGCATCATCCGTAATCTCAACTTTATGATGCGCCTCATACCTGTCTCTTAAGCCCTTTAGTATCTCTATTGTTTCCTTAACTGTCGGTGGGTCCACCATTATCGTCTGAAAACGCCTTTCAAGCGCGGCGTCTTTCTCGATATATTTTCTATATTCATCAAAAGTAGTCGCGCCTATGCACTGTATCTCCCCTCTTGAAAGCGCTGGTTTCAAGATATTTGAGGCATCTATGGCGCCTTCTGCGCCGCCTGCCCCCACAAGCGTATGCAGTTCATCTATAAACATGATAATATTTTCGGATCTCTTTATCTCATCCATGATAGCCTTTATTCTCTCCTCAAACTGGCCTCTGTATTTTGTGCCAGCTACCATGAGCGCAAGGTCCAATATAATAACCTTTTTACCTTTTAGTATTTCAGGTATATCGCCGTTTACTATCTTCTGGGCCAGCCCTTCCACTATAGCTGTCTTTCCCACGCCTGCTTCTCCAAGTAAAACAGGGTTATTTTTTGTGCGCCTGGAAAGTATCTGTATGACACGTTCTATCTCATTCTGTCTTCCTATTACAGGATCTAGTTTATTCTCCCGTGCCAGCTGTGTAAGGTTTCTGCCAAATGCGTCAAGGGCCGGAGTCTTTGAACTCGCTTTAGCGCCAGGACCATACCCTGCTCCTGATTGAGGCGAAGTCCCTCCCATAAAACCAGGGGTAGCGGAACCTAAAAGCTCCGCTATCTCTCTTCTGACCTTATCCAGGTCAAGGCCTAAATTCAATAACACTTGAGACGCCATTCCTTCGCCCTCTTTAATAAGGCCGAGTAATATATGCTCTGTGCCGATATAATTATGGCCCAGGGCCCTGGCCTCTTCTCCGGAAAGCTCTATTGCCTTTTTGGCCTTTGGGGTAAAGGGTATATCGCCTGATACGACTGTGCTTGGGCCTGGCTTTACAATCTTCTCTATCTCCAGCCTGATCTGTTGAAGGCTCAGCCCTATTTTCTGCAGCACTACTGCCGCCACTCCTTCGCCTTCTCGTATAAGGCCCAGCAATATATGCTCTGTGCCGATATAATCGTGATTAAATCTCTTTGCCTCTTCTTTTGCCAGCAAAATCACTTTCCTTGCGCGTTCCGTAAAACGATTAAACATGATAACCTCCTGTATGATAAAGTTTTAATTCCAGCTCGTAATCTTTTCTTATCTATCTAATCTCTTTCTAATGATCTCGGCTCTTTTTACATCCCTTTCGTTCGGATTCAGTTTTTTCTTCTCTATCTTCTGAAGATGAGCGGGTTGTATAATAATAAATAATTCATTTATGAGCGCGCGGTCTACTGATTTGATCAAATTTAAATCAACGCCGAGCCTTACAAGAGAAAGTAAGTCAATGGTCTCGCCGCTCGTAATAATATGCGCGCTCTTGAGTGTTCCGTATGCGCGCCAGATCCTGTCTTCAAGGATTGCCCTGTTCTGCGAAAGAAGGACCTCCCTTGCGCTTTGCTCATGGCCTATAATCTGTTTGATTATTCTCTCTATGTTATCAATGATATCCACTTCCTTGTGCCCCAAGGAAACCTGGTTAGATATCTGGAAGAAGTTTCCGCTGGCCTCTGTGCCCTCTCCGTAAAGCCCCCTGGCAGTAAGGCTGAGTTTTGTAATGGCCTGCAGGACTTTACCTATCTGCTTAGTCATGACAAGAGACGGCAGATGCAGCATTACAGACGCCCTCATGCCTGTACCGGCATTTGTAGGACATGCTGTAAGATAACCAAAATCCTCTGAATAGGCATACAAAAGAAAACTGCTAATCTCATCATCCATGGCGTTTATTATGCACCATGCGTCCCTAAGGTCAAAACCGGATTTCATTACCTGCATCCTCAGATGGTCTTCCTCGTTTATCATTATACTCGCGACTTCCTTATCGCTTATGCACAGGCCTTTGCTCTCCGAATCCATGGAATGTTCCTTGCTCATCAAGTGTCTTTCCACCAGAAATTGTTTGTCTATGGAATCTAGTTTTCCTATGTCGAGGCATAAAGCATTTTTCATTTTTTTAGAGGTCCTTGCCGCCTCTTTAACAATCGCCAGGATATCCTCCTGTTCTTTCTTGCTTACCCAATGAGAAAAAGGATATTTTGAAAGGTTTCTTGCGAGCCTTATTCGCGAAGACATCACTATATCAGAGTTTGGCCCTGTCGACCTCAACCACTCACCTTTGTCATTTAATAAATCATCTAGGTTCATAATGTAGATCCCCTTTTAATTTCTAATTTTATTTTTTATTTTTTTTCTCTATCTCTTTTATTGTATCACGCAGTTTCGCGGCTTCTTCAAACTCCTCCAGTTGTATTGCTTTTTGAAGCTTATCCTTTAAGTCCTGCATTTCGTCCTTCTGATCCTTTACAACCTTTGACACCTTTGGAGGCTTTGAAAGTTTCTTCGGAGATTTGCCATAATGCTGCGTAGAGCCGTGTATCCTTTTCAGTAAAGGCAATAAGGCCTCTTTAAACGCGGTGTAGCACTCTCCACAGCCAAGGCGCCCTACTTTTTTAAAATCTTCGTAAGTCAGGCCGCAGCGCGAACATTTGATCTTCGATTCTTTTTTTGTGGTAGTAAACTGGCCCCCCAGGTCAGCCAGGCCTGCCAGTAAATCAGCCAGGCTAAAATGACTTTCCATCTGGGCGCCTTTTTTTTCAGCGCATTCCTCGCATAGATGCAGTTCTGTCATTTTTTCATCCACGATCTCTGTAAGATGAACTGTGGCCTGGGTCTTCCCGCAAATATCACATAACATATTGGAACCCTCCTGTGTCAGCTATCAGCTTAATATCTCACTCCTTCTGTCTTTGTCAATCTCCTAAACTCTTTCATGAGTTTAAGGGTAATTTTACCAGGTTTTCCGTTTCCTACAATCCTTTTTTCTATGGCCACAACAGGCACAATTTCTGCTGCTGTGCCTGTTAGAAAACATTCGTCAGCTGTAAAAAGGTTGTGGCGCGTAAGGACCTCTTCCCGTACATCAAGGCCTAATTTTTTGCCGATTTCCATTGCGCTAGCCCGCGTGATCCCTTTTAAGATCCCCAGATATGCGGGAGGTGTCAAAAGAGAATTCCCTTTCACGATAAAAATGTTATCGCCAGTGCATTCTGCCAGATAACCTGACGCGGTAAACATCAATGCTTCCTCATAACCGCTATTAATGGCCTCTATCTTTGCAAGGATATTGTTCAGGTAATTTAAAGACTTTATCTGAGGGTTCAATGCCTCAGGTATATTCCTTGGAGTCGGCACTGTAATAAGGCTCAATCCCTCTTTGTACAATTTCTCAGGATAAAGCTGGATCTTGTCAGTAATTATTATGATCGAGGCATCCTTGCATTTTCTGGGGTCAAGCCCGAGATCGCCAATGCCTCTTGTTACAACCAGCCTGATGTAGGCATCGTCAAGTTTGTTTAGCTTCAGCGTATCCACAACAGCCCTTTCCATCTCCTTCTTGGACTTGTCAATATTAAGCATAATCGCATGAGCAGATTCGTAGAGCCTGTCGATATGCTGAGTTAGCTTAAAAACAAGCCTGCCATAGGAGCGGATTCCCTCGAAGACGCCATCCCCATAAAGAAGTCCATGATCAAAAACGGAAATCTTTGCATCTTGTTTGTCAAAATACTCGCCGTTTATATACACTTTTGATCCCATATTTTCGCCTCCAAGTTGGCATACTAAAATATGCCCCGCTTATTTGTTACAATATTATCCGCGCCCATGCCATTCTCAAGCTCATTCACTTGCGCGGAATTTTGAAATTTCACGCATTACACTAATCTACCGTCTTTTATCTCTATGACCCTTTTGGACCTTTTCGCGATTTCCTTATCATGTGTCACAATTACAACTGTCATATTATTATTTTTATTAAGGGCAAATAAAATATCAAGGATCTCTTCTCCCATACTGGAGTCCAGATTGCCTGTGGGTTCATCGCATAACAATAGCTCAGGATTGTTGATAAGGGCCCGCGCTATAGCCACTCTCTGCTGTTCACCTCCTGAAAGTTCTCCAGGCCTATGCCTTAATCTTTCTCCAAGGCTGAATCCTTTCAATAAATTCTCAGCGTTATCCTTTGCCTGCCTTAAACCCTTCGGCCTTGTCTCAGGTAAATTCCATCGAGAGAAACCTTGAGCCCAAATCAGCGCTGGAAGCAGCACATTCTCTATTGCCGTGAATTCCGGCAGTAAATGATAGAACTGAAATACAAAACCAATCTTACTATTCCTGACCCATGCCTTTTTCTTATCAGGCAATCTATATAAATCTACATCATCTAATAAAATCCTGCCTCTAGTCGGCTTGTCCAGGCCGCCCATTATATGTAAAAGCGTGGATTTCCCGGCGCCTGACGGCCCCACTACCGCGATCGTTTCGCCTTTTTCAATCTCTAAATCTATACCGCGCAGAACATCTAAATCTCTCTTGCCGTCTCTGTATGTTTTATGTATCTTTTCAGCTCGCAGCATAATATTGGTGCATAGTGTGTTATTCGTACCTAAGCGCGTCCACAGGCTCAAGCCTCGCTGCCTGCCACGCAGGATAAACAGTAGAAATTAAGGTAATTACTACCGCGGCCGCAGCTACAGTCATCGCGTCTGTAATATTAAGGTTTACTGGCAGTCTATCTATATAATAAATATCCCGCGGCAGCTTTACGAATTGATATGTCTTGAGTAAATAACACAAAATAAAACCGCATGCCGCGCCAAGAGCCGTGCCTAAAAAACCTATCAGGAAACCGTTCAGCATAAATATATTTTTTACGCTCGAATTTGTGGCTCCAACTGACTTTAAGATGCCTATGTCCTTTGTCTTTTCCATTACCATCATTATGAGCGTTGAGACTATATTAAAACACGCCACCAGTACTATTAACGTAAGTATTATAAACATGGTTATCTTTTCCAATTTCAGCGCGCTGAATAAATTTTTGTTTAAGTCTGACCAGCTTCTGACTAAATAATCAAATCCTATTTTTTCCTGTATGTTATTTTTTATCCGGTCTGCTTTATAAGCATCGGTAACTCTTATACCTATGCCCCCTGCCGCGTCTCCGGCACCATAAAACTCCTGCGCGCCTTTAATGCTTGTAAAGACAAGGTTCATGTCATAGTCAAACATACCTGATTTAAATATGCCCGCTACCTTGAACTCCTTTGGCTTCGGACTTTCGGCTGAAATCAAAAACACTACATCCCCTACTTCGAAATTTAATCGCAATGCTAATTCGGCGCCTATCAATACATCGTCTTTTCCAAGGGAAAGCGTGCCTTCCTGTAAATATTCACCTATCCTGGTAACCTTTGTTTCTCTATCAGGGTCTATGCCGCGGAATATGACTCCAATGACCTCTTTATCTTCTCTGATCAATGCCTGGCCGCTTACAAAAGGTGAACTTGCTTCCACATCCGGTATATCTTCCAACTGTTTTATCAGGCTGTTATAATCCTTAATGCCTCCGTATTGCTCAATCACTATGTGAGAATTCGTGCCTACGATCTTATCCCGCAGGTCATTGTCAAATCCGCTCATAACAGCCAGGACCACTATAAGAGCAGCTACGCCAACTGCCACGCCCATTATGGAAATAAGGCTTATGATGGAAATGAACTTTTCCCTGCGTTTTGAAACTAAATACCTAAAACTAATCCACAATTCGTATCTCATTTAAGCTATCAGCTGCTGAAGGCTAAATTATTTTGCCTCTGGTTTAAGCTGCGGAAATAATATTACATCTCTTATCGAAGGCTGATCAGTCATTAACATCACAAGCCTGTCTATCCCGATACCTAAACCTCCGGCTGGCGGCATGCCATATTCTAACGCGCGCACAAAATCCTCATCGATCTCTTTAACGCCTTCCTGCCCTACAAGCTGCTCTTTAAATCTCTTTCCCTGCTCGATAGGATCATTCAGCTCTGAATAAGCATTGGCGATTTCCATGCCTCCGATAAAAAGCTCGAATCTATCTGTCAATAACGGGTTTTCCTTTTTCTTTTTTGCCAGAGGGCAGAGCTCGACAAATAAATCCACGACAAATATAGGCTTATCCTTTGTCTCTGGCTCAAGCATTTCTGAAATAATATTCACTATCTGAGACCTTGTAATATCTTTAACTTTTAAATCCACGCCTTTTTCCTTAAGCTTGCTAATCCATTCTTTGGCAGGATCATCCGGATTTATGTCAAATCTGGCCTTGATCTCCTTTGCGAACGACCATCTCGGCCATGGCGCGGTAAAATCGATAACCTGGTCTTTAAATTTAATCTTTAAAGTTCCGAGGGTTTCCTGCGCAACTTGCGCAAAAAGTTCTTCTGTGAGCCGCATCATCCCTTCGCAGTCAGAATACGCCTCGTAAATCTCGACCATGGTAAACTCAGGATTATGCCTTATAGAGATCCCCTCGTTCCTGAAATTTCTATTAAGCTCATACACCTTATCAAAACCGCCCACAAGGAGCCTTTTTAAATAAAGTTCAGGGGCTAATCTCAGATATAAATCTATGTCCAAAGCCTTATGGTGCGTCTTAAACGGCTCTCCTGCCGCCCCGCCAGCGAGAGCTTGCATCATAGGCGTTTCAACTTCTAAAAATCCTTTTTCATCTAAAAAACCCCTGATCTTCGAAATAATCTTACTGCGCATCTGAAAAACCTTGCGCACGTCTTCGTTTACTATTAAATCTACATATCTCTGGCGGTATCTAATCTCAACATCTTTGAGACCATGCCACTTTTCAGGCAATGGCCTGAGCCCTTTCGCTAATACTGTGATATCCTCCGCATTTATGGTTACCTCGTCTGTCCTTGTCTTAAACAACTTGCCTTTTACGCCTAATATATCTCCAATATCTAATTTCCTAAATATATTATTATATATGTCCTCGCCTACAGAATTTGATTTTATATATACCTGGATCTTGCCGCTTGCGTCTCTTAAATCAAAAAAACTGCTTTTGCCGTGCTCTCTTAGGGCAGTAATCCTGCCAGCAGTCTCAACCTCAAGGCCTTCCTTAAAACCCTTGGCAAGGCCTTCTATATTTTCCGCTTTATTAAACCGCCTGCCATAGACATCGATACCTATCTCTTTAAGGGCATTTAACTTATCGAGCCTCTCTAGTACATATTCATTGACATTTTCCATAAAATTTAAATCCCTTCTTGCGCAATTATATCTTATATATGATATAGTGTCAATAAAAACAATGCGAAAAAACAATGCGAAACAAACCCGCATTGCAATTTAATTGCAATGCGGGTTTAAAAATCTCTCAACTTATCCACAATGTAGGTGACCCTTAAGGGTCACCTACATTTCCAGCTGGTATACTACACAAACAGCATATACTCAGGGTTTAATCTTAATGCTGACATTGGAAGTCTTGTAGCCGGCAATAAACAGGTGGGAATTATTTTCCTTTACAGAATCGTATATCCTTCCGTAAGAGTCTATAAAGCATGAGTAACCGGTGTTAGCGCATCTCACAACAGGTACGCGGTTTTCAACGGCCCTGAAGACTGAACAGGCCGCATGCTGGTATGGCGCGCCGCTCCTGCCGTACCAGGCATCATTGGTAATCACAACTAAAAATTCTGCGCCTTTTTGGACAAATTTCATAGACAGTTCAGGAAATATATCTTCGAAGCAGATCAAAGTGCCAAATTTACATTCTCTAATAAGAGATGAAGGATGAAGTGTGAAAATTTTAAGTTCTCTCCCCCGTGTAAATTCGCCCAGCTCGCCAAGGACCAAATTATGCAAAAAATAAACCTTTTCTGAAAAAGGCACATATTCCCCAAAAGGCACGAGATGCGTTTTGTCATATTGGGTCACGGTATTATTTTCCGGGGAAAACAATACAGCGCTATTAAAACTCTCCACGCCTTTTTCAGTATTTGCTCCTAATAAAAGCGGTATCTTTGTATCTTTTGTCAGGCGTATAACATCGCCTGTCAATCCCTCATCAGCAAAAAGAAACCCTGGAAATGCGGTCTCAGGCCATATTATTAAATCAGGCGCGTCTCCTGCGGCCTCTCTTGTAAGCCTGATGTATTTATTCAATATAGCGTCTCTGTTGTCAATATCCCATTTTTCCTCCTGCGAAATATTGCCCTGAACAACTGAAACCTTTATTCTGCTCGTTTTCGTCTCTTTTTCGCTAAGTCTAAAAAAGCCGTATGCGTAGACAAGTGTAAAAATTAATACCATAAATAACAGATGGCCAAAAATTGAAAATAGGGTTTTTTTTCTGTACTCCACGATAGACTTCACTATCTTCCAGGCTATTACATTTACCATCATCACAAAAAAAGACACGCCATATACCTTTGATAAATCTGCTATCTGGATCAATGGTAAATTTTTATATTGTGAGTAACCCATTAAAGCCCATCCAAAACCTGAAAAAAGATGAGATTGTATATACTCTAGGAATACCCAGGCAATAGGAACAACGTATAGCAAATAGCGTATGGCGCGCAATGAAAAAATAAGGCCTAATATTCCAAAATATAACGCCAGGTAGAGGCACAGCACAATTAAACCAATCACAGTCACGTGGTAAAGCCAGTATAAGACCCCGAGATAAAATAAAAATCCGCAAACATATGAAATCAGAAAGGCCTTTTTTGGCGGCTTATTTTGGACGGCAAAAAAAAGCGGGACAAAGCCAATAAAGGCAAGATAGTTGAGACTAAAACTCGGGAAGGCAAGAATTAATAGTATTGCTGAAAATATCGCAAGGGGCATCTTATTGGCTATTAACAGATCGTTCTAAGCTGAAGGCTGAAAGCTAAATTATTTCCCACAGCACTTCTTGTATTTTTTTCCACTGCCGCAGGGGCATGGGTCATTGCGGCCGACCTTTGGGGATTCGCGCCTCTGGGGCTGAGGTTCATTTAACTGCGGCAGACCATCTTCTATCCCGCCCTGCCCTTCAGAAGGGGTTGGTATTCTCGACATAGGCGCGGCCTCGCTATGTACGAATTTTTTTGGCAGAGACTGAAATACTCCGCGAGGCTTATCTTCTTTAGAGACAGCCTGGATCTTGAATAAAAACTCTATTGTTTCATCTTTTATAGAGTCTATCATTGCCGTGAACATGTCATAACCTTCGTGCTGGTATTCTACTAATGGATCGCGCTGACCATATGCCCTTAGACCAATGCCTTCTCTCAGATTATCCATGGCATACAGATGATCCTTCCATTTTGTGTCAATCACCTGAAGCATGACCATTTTTTCTATATGCCTTACGTGATCTGGCCCCATATTTCTTTCTTTTTCCTCATAAGCCGTCTTTGCTATACCCACCAGTTCATCAAGGATACCGTCCCTGTCTTTCCCTTCTACCATGTCCTCAAGATTACGGAGTCTTATATTGAACTTTGACCAGAACCACTCGATAAAATCAGTGCATCTCCAATCTGATTTATGCTGGTCAGGGTTCAAGTATAAACCTATTGCGCTGTCTATGATCTCCTCCACTATTTCATAGATATGCCCTTTTATATCTCCGCCAAACAAAATCTTTTTTCTCTCTTCGTATATAACTTCCCTTTGCTTATTCATCACATTGTCATATTCCAGGACATGTTTTCGTATGTCAAAATTATGCTGTTCCACTCTTTTCTGCGCGACTTCTATAGCCTTCGTTATGAGAGGGTGCTGGATATCCTGGCCTTCGTCTATGCCGAGCTTATCATAAATGGCTGAAATCCTGCCAGAGCCAAATAAGCGCATCAGGTCATCTTCAAGCGATATGTAAAATCTGGAAGACCCTGGATCACCCTGTCTGCCTTGACGTCCGCGCAGCTGATTGTCTATGCGCCTGGATTCGTGCCGCTCCGTGCCTATAACATGAAGGCCGCCAAGTTCAACAACCTTTTCATGTTCCTCTCTTACCTTTTCCCTGGCCTCAGTGAGAAATTTTTCAGATTCTTCCTTAGTAACATTTTTAGGCCCCAGGCCCTTTGCCTTCAACCAGTTATTAACCATGGCTTCTGGATTCCCGCCAAGCAATATATCTGTGCCCCTGCCGGCCATATTTGTCGCTATGGTCACGGCATTCAGCCTGCCAGCCTGCGAAATAATAACCGCTTCCATCTCGTGGTATTTTGCGTTTAATACATTATGCGGAATGCCGCGGCGGTTCAAAAAAGAGCTGATGCGTTCTGATTTTTCTATTGAAATTGTCCCCACAAGAGCAGGCCGTCCCTTTTTATGCAATTCCTCAATTTCATTGCAGACGGCATTGAATTTTTCCTTTTCGGTCTTATAGATTATGTCGGGGTAGTTTGTCCTTATGAGCGGTTTATTGGTGGGTATTGCTATAGTATCCAATTTATAAATATGGCTGAATTCCTGAGCCTCTGTCATGGCTGTCCCTGTCATACCGGAAAGTTTCTTGTACATCTTGAAATAATTCTGAAAAGTAATAGTGGCGAGTGTCTGGTTTTCTCTCGCGATCTTAAGGCCCTCTCTTGCCTCGATTGCCTGATGAAGCCCGTCTGACCACCTCCGGCCAGGCATCAGGCGGCCTGTAAATTCATCCACAATAATTACCTCGCCGTCTTTTACCACATATTTCACGTCTTTTTCAAATAATTCATGCGCCTTAATTGCCTGATTAACATGATGCCTGTACTCCATGGTGTCTATATCATGCATATTGTCAATGCCAAGCATTTCTGCTACCTTTATCTCGCCATCTTCTGTTAAATGAGCTGTATGAGCCTTTTCGTCAACAATATAGTCATAGCCCTTTGAAAGATCAATCCCTTTGAATTTCGCGTCTATCTCATCTTTTTCCAAAATCTTCCTGCCTTTTAACCGCGGCACTATCTTATTGCATATATAATACTTCTCGGTGGACTCTTCCGAGGGGCCCGAAATAATAAGCGGGGTCCGGGCCTCGTCAATAAGAATGCTATCTACCTCGTCAACTATCGCGTAATTCAACTCCCGCTGGACCATGTCTTCTTTTCTTACGACCATATTATCCCGTAGATAATCAAAACCGAATTCATTATTTGTGCCGTAGGTGATATCGCTACGGTACGCCATCTGCCGCAATTCAGGGCCCATATCATGCTGGATAGCACCTACTGTAAGGTCCAGGAATTCAAAGACAGGCCCCATCCAATCTCTATCCCTTCGCGCCAGGTAATCATTAACCGTTACAATATGGACACCCTTACCGCTAAGCGTGTTAAGATAAGCAGCCAATGTCGCGACAAGAGTTTTCCCTTCCCCTGTTGTCATTTCAGCGATCTTGCCTTGATGCAGTACAATACCGCCTATTAGCTGCACGTCAAAATGCCGCATGCCTATCGTACGCCAGGCCGCCTCCCGCACCACTGCAAATGCCTCTATTAGAATATCATCCAGTGTCTGGCCGTCTGAAATGCGATTTCTAAATTCATCTGTCTTTTGCCGCAGCTCGTCATCGCTCAGCTTCTTTATTCCGGGCTCCAGTGAATTTATTTTATCTACCAGGGGCCGAAGTTTTCTGATCTCTCTCTCGTTCTGCGATCCGATAATTTTGCTTAATATCCAAGTAAACATAATTCAGCCTTCCAGCTTTCAGCAGCTGATAGCCGAAAGCTTACTATTTTACTTCCTCGCCTTCCACCTTAAATACGCCTCTACGAATTCATCTATGACTCCATCCATTACAACGTTGACATTTGATGTCTCTTGGCCGGTCCTATGGTCCTTTACCATTGAATAAGGATGCATGACATAGGAGCGTATCTGACTGCCCCATTCTATTTTCTGCTTCTTGGCATATTCTGCCTCTAATTCTTTTTTTCTCTCATCCATCTTTAATTCATAAAGCTTGGCCTTTAACACCTTCATGGCTGTAGCCTTGTTCTTGTGCTGTGAGCGCTCATTCTGACACTGGACCACAATATTCGTGGGTATATGCGTAATCCTTACCGCGGAATCCGTAACATTGACATGCTGTCCGCCTGCGCCGCTCGAACGATAGGTATCAATACGCAAATCTGATTCATTTATATCTATTTCTATATCATCCTCGACTTCCGGTATCACATCCACCGAGGCAAAAGACGTATGGCGCCTCTTGTTTGAATCAAAAGGGGATATCCTTACAAGTCTGTGCACCCCTCTTTCTGATTTAAGATACCCGTATGCATATGGCCCTTCTATAATCATAACAACGCTTTTTACGCCGGCCTCTTCTCCTGCCAGCATATCTATTATTTCTGTCTTATAGCTGTTTCCACTGGCCCACATAGAATACATCCTTAAAAGCATACTGGCCCAATCACAGGATTCTGTACCGCCTGCCCCGGCGTGTATGCTCAAGATGGCGCTGTTCCTATCCATTTCATTGTTCATCAGGCTTTTGAATTCAAGCGCGTTAATGTCTTTTTCCAGCTTACCCAGCGATGCCTTTATCTCTTTCACATCTTCTTCATCCTTTTCATCCGCAATAATCAACAGCTCGACCAGTTCATCGAATTTCTTCCTGCATTCGAAATAGGGGTCAATGATCGCCCTTGTGATCTTTAATTCCCGTATAACCGGCCTGGCTTTTTCCTGATTATCCCAGAAACCAGAACTCGCCATCTTTGCCTCAAGCTCTTTAAGCCTAGCTTCGTTTTTCTCTATATCCAGGTAATTTCTCAGCTCGCCCAGTTTCTTATCCAGAATCTCTAATTTTTCTTTTATCTCTGATAACATATAAATCAGGCTCCATCCCTCGACTGCGCCCCTCGACAAGCTCGGGGCTTTGCCCGGAACAGGTAAAATAACATAACTCAAAGTACATGGAGCATAGCTAAAGTCTGCTATGCGCTATGCGAGTAGCTGCAAAGTTTACTTTGCCCTTGAGACCCTCTCCATCTTTATTAATCTAGCTTTAATATCCTTGCCAAACGCGTATTCGCCAGTGGAACCGTTTGAAGGCACTACCCTGTGACAAGGCACTATAATAGGAAAGGGATTTTTCTTAAGCGCGTTTCCTACAGCTCTCGCAGCGCCCCGCCGTCCAATCTTCCCGGCAACCCAGGCATATGTCCTCACCCGGCCTATTGGTATTTCTCTTACAACAGTATATACCCTTTTCTGAAATGAAGTCAATTTTTTCATAATAAAGTTATAAGCTTACAGCTTATAGCTTATCTTTCTCAGCTTATGGTGGTATTTCAACGCGAACCTGTGCGCCTCGTCTCTTATCTGCTGTATAAAATGTAATATCTCAGAATCCCTGTTTATATCCAGTGGTATTTTGGACCCCCGCGTATATATTTTCTCATGTTCTTTTGCAATAGCTATCACTGGGATACGTCTGAGATTTAACCTCATCAGTTCCTCATATGCAACGCGTAAATGACCCTTTCCTCCGTCTATTACAATAAGATCCGGTAATTTGCCCTTTTCTTTTTTCAGCCTTTCATACCTGCGTCTCACTATCTCACTAATCATAGCATAATCATTTATCTCATTAACGCCTTTTATCCTGAACTTCCTATAGTTTGACTTGTCTGGTTTACCGTTTAGAAAATACACCATGGAGCCGGTCGCCTCTTTGCCAGATATATTTGAGACATCAAATGCCTCTATCCTTAAAGGAAGCCACGGAAGCCTGAGGAGACGTTTCAGTTTTATAGCGACTGCTCCCCAGCCGCTATAATCGCTGAACCTCTTACCAGGCACCTCTGAAAGAGCCGCTATCCTGTTTCTAATGGCAGCTGCCTCTTCAAATCTTTGCTCTTTTGACAGCTTATGCATTTTCAGCTTCAATTCATCCAGAAGCCGTATCTTTTTACCTTCTAAAAAAAGTATAAGCTGTCGCGCAACCTCTTTATATTCTTTTTCATCAATCTTACCCATGCACGGCCCCGCGCATTGCCCTATATGGTAAGATAAGCAAATCTGCGTGGGCATCTTTCTGCAAGTCCTCAAAGGAAAAATATTTTTCATTATAGACAAGGCCTTGCGTAAAAGCTTAACGCGTGTATAGGGTCCAAAATACCTTGCGCCGTCATCATGCCTTTTTCTGGTTATAAAAAGCCTGGGGAATCTTTCATTCAGCGTCAACTTTAAATAAGGGAAGCTTTTGTCATCTTTAAGCTCCACATTATACCTGGGCCTCTTTTCCTTAACAAGATTGGATTCGTATATAAGGGCCTCTTCTTCCGAAGTCGTAACTATAAAATCCAGGTCTTTTACATATTTCAAAAGAGACATCTCTTTGCTTGTCCTGGGCCTGGAGCTCTGAAAATAACTCGACACCCTTTTAAAAAGATCCTTTGCCTTTCCTATATAAAGCACTTCTCCGCTAGCGTCTTTCATCAGGTACACGCCTGGGGCCTTTGGTATATCTTTTATTTTATCCTCAATGCCCACTTCAAAAACTCCTTTGCTTCTTTCACGTCAAATATCACAGCGGCCACACCATAACTCAGCATCCCCAGCAATACGACAAGCAAGAGATTTAACCCTATTTTAAAACTAGAGATATAGATAATCACTGCCATAGCGATACTGGCCATTAGTGTCTTCAGGAATGAATGCAATATCTTTATTCCGTCAATATTTCCGATCTTTTTTCTCAATATAAAAAACAAAATGAAAAAATTAAAAATCCCTGAAAATGATGTTGCCAGGGCCAGGCCGCTTATCTTTAAAGGAAACATAAGGATAATGCTGAGTAGTATGTTAATGACAAGTGACGCGCTTGCTACCTTTACTGGCGTCAGGGTGTCTTTCAAGGAATAAAAACACGACACCAGGATTTTTATACCCGCGTAGCTAAAAAGGCCTATAGAATAAAATGAAAGCGCCTGTGCGGTAATAACCGTTGAATAGTGGTCAAACATACCTCTTTCAAACAGCGTGCTTGTTATGGGTTTTGAAAGCATTATTAGGCCTATAGAGGCCGGCAGCATAATAAAATTCACTGCCCTGATAGAAAAAGAAAACGTATCTCTTAATTTACCGAGTCCCGATTCAAGGGCCTCTCTTGACATTGTCGGCAAAACTGCCTGGGCCAGAGCAATACCGAATATCGCGAGCGGAAATTGAAAAATTCTATTGGCATAATAGAGCGCCGCGACACCGCCCTCGCCTACTATATACGCAAGTGATGCCAGCATCGTATTTATAAAAATGTTTATCTGATAAACGCATGAACCTAAAATCCTGGGTATCAGTAATTTGCCTATCTTTTTTACAGCCGGATGATATATGCCGCTTAAAAAATTAAACTTGAATCCCTTTATCATCAGAACAGGCACCTGGACAATGAGCTGTATCAGGCCTCCTATCAAAACTCCTGCCGCAATCGCGGTAACACTGCCCTGACGCAGCAAGACACAGGCTATTATCGAAAGATTCAATATGGCTGGCGCAAAAGCAGGCATGGAAAAATGTTTTAACGAATTCAGTATACCCATACAATATGCCAATAGCCCTACGAGCAATACATAGGGAAACATGAGGCGCGTCAGATATACTGTAGACTCAAACTTTTCAGGGTCGTCTATAAATCCCGGGGCAACTAAACGTATAATTATCGGCGCAAAGGCTACGCCAAGCAAGGTCACAAATGCCAGGATAATAAGGATTGCGTTCAGTAGAACGTTCGTCAGATGCCAGAATTCTTCTTTTTTATTTGTCTCAAAGTACTCGCTCAGTACAGGCACAACCGCGGCATTTGTAGCTCCTTCCCCTATCAAATCCCTGAGCATATTGGGTATCCGAAATGCTACCACGAATGCCTGGGCATATCTGGCAGTACCAAAAAACTTGGCTATGAGGATGTCGCGTAAAAACCCCAAGATCCTGCTTATAACCGTGGCAAAACCTATAATTCCGGCTGATCTAAGAATGTGTTTTTTTGACATATCTGTAAAAATTCGAAATTCGAATCAAAAATTGAGCACTTTACCACTGGTCTTTTTTCCATAGAGAGCGTAATCCAGGATTTCCACAATTGTAGGGGGCCCTTAAGGGTCCCCTACAATTGTGGATAACTCTCAAAGCATTAGTCAGGAGCAAAAAGCGCTACTTATCTTTTCGTTTATTATATTTTATTCAAATTTAACCACTTGACATACCCTATAATATATGTTACTTTATCCTTCACGAAAAGGAGCAATGCCATGCCTATATTACATGCATCTTACAAGGATATAAAAGTAACTGAAAAGAAAACCGGACGAAATCTGCCTGTAAAATCTCGTCTGAAGACAGAAACTAAAAAATTCATCGAATTCCTATCTGCCAAAAAACTGGAAGAGGCAAAAATACAGCTTAAAAAAGTTGTAACAGAACTTGATAAAGCCTGCTCAAAGGGCATAATACACGAGAATACTGCCTCACGCAAAAAATCCCGCCTGGCAAAGAAGTTTCAGTTAACAAAGTAATCGCAGGTCCGCAGAATCATATCCTTTATCTTTATGATACAGGGCGCGAGCCTGCATAAGCCCTGCGATCAAGTGCATATCTTTACTATCAAGCGCTCCATTACATCGCTGGGAGACACCCCTGATTTAATATCAAGATCGGCTGATAGTATCTCTTTTAACAAAACTAATATTTCTTTCTTTTTAAGCCTCTCCGCATGTACTGCAATCTGCTCAAACCTCCTGGGGCTTAAACCAAGATCCCGGCGTATCTCCAGTCTATTCTTAACCCCCGTAAGTTCTTTGACCCTTAAAAGCATCCTCACATTCCATGACAGGAGCCCTAAAAGCTCTGTCTCCCTTTTTTTATCGTTTCTCAAAGCTGAAAAGATACGCAATGCCTTCGCGGAATTCTTCTTTTCTATTGCATCCATAAGGTCAAACGCGGTATGTGAAGGATTTACGCCTATAATCTTTTCAACATCTGCCTTTGTTATTACAGCGCGCTTGCCGACATACAGGATAATATTATCCATGCTGGAAGAAAACACCCTTAAGTCATTAGGAAGGCTTTCTTTTATCTCATTAATCGCGTCAGCGTTTATCTTCTTGCCTGCAAGGCCTGCCTTTTTAACAAGCCACGAATTCATGCCCGAATCAGTCAATCGCCTGAAATAAGAAAGCTGTGCAAGACCAGCTGCCTTTAAAAGAAATTCCCCCTTTATAGCGGCCAGAGAACTCTCCACGATAAATACAGTGCTTTCCCTTGGATTCTGCAGGTAAAAAAGAGTTGATTCCCTTGCGGATGCCAACAAAGATTCAGCGTCTTTTAACACAACCAGCCTTTTCTTCGAGAGAAAAGGCATAGTATTTAAGGTATCCAGCATTTCTCTGACATTGAAATTTTTCTCTTTTGCGTAAAATACATTATAATTGAGCTCCCGAGTGCTCTCAGTAAGAAATTTGCGTTTTAATTTATTAAGTTCTTCTTCTTTTAAGAAATCTTCTTCACCTAGGAAAAGATATGCGGGTGTATTTTTGGCGGGCATGATCATCAATGACAAATGACAAAGCACAAATGACAAAATAATGACAAAGCACAAAATTTAAATAACAAAGCTGTTTTGGTGTTTGACATTTGGATTTTGGATTTATTTTGTGCTTTGAATTTTGTCATTTTGATTTATACTTTTACCAGCTTTCAACTATCCTATTAACTATCCTTCTAGCCAAATCTGAGGCAGCATCTGTTAATGCCTGGCTCTCGCTTTTCTGTAGCGACCCTGTAGTGAAATACGTAGTGTCTCCTGTTATATTCTCAAGCTTTACTATGACATTTGAATCCCTTGCGCTCCTTAGCATAATGTCGCATACAAGACTTATCCTGTATTCCCTGACATCTTCGTTCTGGTACCTGAGAGGATCCCTCCTGTATTGGATAATCTCGCCTTCCATGATACTATCAGCGCGGTCAGCAGAAGCTACGCGAAGATGACCGTCTAAAAAAATCCTGTTTACAATCGCGTCTCTCAAATCTACTTCAAGGCCCGGCCTGTAAACCTCGTACTTATCCTTCGCGCTCACTTCTTTTGTTATATCTATGCTGTTTTTAAATAACTCCACATGGATAGTCCTTGTATCCGAAGGCAGGGCAGCGTTTCTTGTTGTATAGCCGCAGCCTGATAGAAGCATAGAGCATAGAACGCCCCATACCGCAAGGGTACAGGGTAGGCAGCGCATAGCGGGTATAAAAAATCTACTTTTTTTGGATCTCATTCAGTCTCTCCTGAGCCTCTTTTGCCCATTCAGTACCAGGGTAATTCTGGACTATGTCTGTATAGTATATTGCCGCGCTTTCAGGCGCCTTCCGCGCTTCATAAAACTGGCCTATATTGTATGCGTTTTCTGCTTCTCTATTCTTTAATTTATCTATAATCTTTCTAGCGTCGCCTGTCATTTCACTTTCGGGATGCTTTTCTATAAACTCTTCAAATTCCTCGCGCGCGACTGTCGTGGGCGTCTGATCGTATTCTGGCTTAAGGGATAAAAGCTTCGAACACTCTGCCAGCTGGTATCTTGCCTTGTCAATAAGCTCAGAGTTTGGGTATTTGTCTATCAAGTTCTTGAACATCAGAATCGCATTATCATAATCAAATATCTCTTTATAAGTCAACCCTGCCTTATACATAGCCGGATCCGCGTATTTACCGTAAGGGGCATTGTCAGCCACAGTTTTTAATATCTCTATTGCCTTATCCCTTGCAGGCACTTTAATCGGGCCCAGCACATTGATCTTCTGACCCAAGAAAAATAACTCCCCTATTTTGTATTCCCTTTCTATTACATCATCAACAAGTTCTGTATAGGGGTAAAGATCTATAACTTTCTGGTATGCCTTAAATGCATCATAGAAGATACCCATATCTTCCATGATGCGGCCGGTATAATACTGCGCTGTCGGCGCTTCTTTAGAAAGAGGGTAGTATTTTATCAATTTCTTAAACTCTTTGAGGGCCATCTTAAAATTACCCTTTTTATAATATTCTTGAGCATAAGACAACTGTTCTTCGGGCGTATCCTTTGCGGCATATTTAGGGTTTTCCCATTTTCCACTCTCAGGAGTCCACACCCAGTAGGCAAAAACAGGCCCTGTTGCCATAAAAAATACTGTCATCATTAATAATATAACTATCTTACGAATCATGACTTAAATTTTATCACACCCTGTCAGCCGTGTCAACTCACTTATATTCAAGGTTAAGCCTCATAATGGAGTTGTGAGGGGGGTGTTTTTAGAGGTAGAAATGGCCGAATCTAAATGAGGCAAAAAAATCAGCCAGTGAAAAAATGAGATTACAAGAGACATTATTCATAAATACCAATGCCGCCGTAGCGAACGGCACCCATCCAAGCAGAAGAAAGGCCAGGCCAGCTACTAGAGCCACAAACAACGCGGGTATTATAAACAGATTGGCAATAATAGCAACGGGCGTAATTATCCCAAAGTAGTATGCGATCAATGGAAATGTTCCAAGCCACGCTGCCATTGAGACAGCCAATGGCGTATAAAGATATTTTTTTATGAGGTAATTCTGACTCTTCCTGACGGGATTCATAAACCTTGGCATTAAAAATAATATAGCCAAGACCGCCAAAAAGGAAAGCTGAAAACCTACGTTAAATAGCTCATCAGGGTTCCTTATTAATATAAAAATCGCCGCGGCGCCAAGGGTATTATACATATCCATCCTTCTTCCGAGAAGTAACCCTATTAAAAAGACACTCGCCATTATGACCGCCCTGACAATAGATGGCCTCGAAAGCGCAACAAGCGCAAAAAATATTAACAATATTATAGTCAATATATAAGAAAATTCTCTCCGAACACGCATAAACCTCAGGAAATATAATATGACAATTACAATGAGCCCGATATGCAGCCCGCTTATGGCTAAGATATGCATGGTACCTGAGCTTTTGAACGAGGCCTGGATATGTTTTGGGAGTTCTGAACGGTCTCCGAGCAGGATCGCCCTCAAGAAAGCGCCGCTGTCCAGAGGCATCTTTTCTATAATCTGGTTTTTGAGTTTTTCGCGGAGTAAGTAGATATATCTTAGTATAGGATTTGATTTATAATTATGAGATAAAAGTGTTACGTTATTTTCCTTTGTATTTATAAGAGCGAATGTATTCTGACGCTCTAGGTATTCACGGTAGTTGAAAACTCTCCTCCCTCTCCCCTCTGGGGAGAGGGTTGGGGTGAGGGGTAAACCAGGCTTCCTAATTGTGCCATTTACAAGCAATCTATCGCCATATTGATAATCTTTCTCCGTCTGAATCCTGATCTGCGACAACCCCTGCACGTTGGACCACAAGTCCTCTTCGGCCTTTATCTCCTCTATCTCGAATAGATACGTTGAATTAATCTTGCCATAATAAGGCTTCCGCGTCAGGGCAGGGCTTTTTATGATGCCGACTACACTGGTCTTTAGTCTTTCCTCCCCTAAAAAATGGCTGATGTGATTGTCTGGCCAGATATTGGAATTTAGATATAAA
>JBDRBM010000041.1:0-34742 GCA_043822665.1 Candidatus Omnitrophota bacterium | reverse complement strand
GACCTTGAACATCTTAGACAACTCCTTGATCGGCCGCTTGGAAGGCTCCGGCGTTCCCAAAAGCTCTTACGGTCGTGTATTCACGCGTCGGACTTATCGTGGCCATAATGCGTATCCATTATTTAATGAAAGCTCAGTAACAGGGATAAGATACAGTAGAGAGGCAGGCTATGTGTAACCGCAGAAGGTAGCAGCGGGTTTTAACCTATGCTATATCAGATTAAGGTTAAACTTTGGCCAATCCACGCATTCACGCAGACCGAACCGCGCCTGCCTATACCGATGAATATAATCCATACAGATTCGAAGAGGATGAAAGATAAATCATTAGAAGAATGCTTTGCCCGGAGTATGGAAGAGCTTTCAAATAATCCTGAAGCTGACACCGATATCGTTATTAACTTGATAGTATAGGAATTTCCTGTTTAAGTCGTTTTAGAGGCGTCATTTATGGCGCCCCTTGATGCGGGTCGGATGAATCCGACCCCTACAAAGTCCGCCCGAAGGGTGTTAAATTTATATTATTTTTTAAATTCCAGTTTCTGCGATAATGATAAATTTATAAACCCTCAAATTGATTATAGAATTTTCTTGCCTTTTATCATTTAATTAATATAATAATTAAGTATGAGAACATTAAAATCTTTCAAAATCTTTTTGATTGTGTTTTATCTGGTTTATATAGTGTGCCTGACGCGGACCTTTGCAGATGAAAGTGATACCTCAGGGGTAACTATGCATGTTCCGTCAATCTGCAAATTGACTATCAATGATTCCATCCAGATTATGAATCTGCTGCAGGATGCTTCAGGAGAGGCTGCCTATGAGGCAGGCCATATTGATGGAGAAAATAATAAACCCGCTTTAATAGTAGATTCTAATACTGGTTGGAAGTTGAGCGTAAAGGCGAGCTTTGATTGGGGGATTGTCGATGGTTATCAAAAGAGCACTTCGGATTTACAGTTGAAGGTTGTATCAAATTCTGGCCATCAAACAGGTTTTACTAACTTCACGCCGGTATCCTTGAACGATCAAGAGATCGCCAGTTATAGTGCCGGCGTAGGCGACGATATTTATAACGGTCAGTATAGGATCTTATTAGACTGGACTAAGGACATTCCAGGTGCTTATTTCATCATCATAACATATACCCTTTCTACGCAATCAGCTTGATTCTAAAGATGGAGACATGAAATGAGAAAAATAGCTATATTTATTTTGTCACAGATATTGGTGTTATTAGTCTTTGGAGGCGTTGATTCTTTCGCTGCTTTTGTGGTGACACCTATGGAATTTCATCTAAACGTTTCCGCTGGTGAAGGCACGACAAATACCTTCTATATCAGGAATAGAGGGGATGAAACAATAGCTCTAAAGGTCTATGCCGGAGATTTTTGGATTGAGCCGGATGGAAAAGAATTATTTCTAGAATCCGGTACGGTCGAACGAAGTTGCGCACGGTGGTTAGAGATATCTCCCGAAGAGCTAGAATTGGCTCCAGGGGAAAGTCAGGCCATAAGGTTTAAGATTGATGTGCCGTTGCAGATGACCGGCACTTACTGGGCAATGATATTTGTAGAACAGGCAACCAAGCCTACTATAAAGAGCGCCAGGAGAGGCGATCAACAGTTTAACATTATTTCTTTTCAGAGAGTAGGGGTGAGGATATTTGAAAATACCCCGGGCACAGAGATAGAAGGGGGTAAGATAACTGAAGTGATTGCTAGATGGGATGCCGAAGTCAAAGATTATACCGTAGCCCTGAAATTCCAGAATGATGGATATGCGCACCTTAAATGTAACGGGTTTGTAGATATTAAAGATATGAAGGGAGAGTCTGTTAATAAGACAGATCTGGATGAGTTTAGCTGTTATCCTAGATCGTATAGGATGATAGGGGTACCGATAAGAAAGAAATTGGATAAAGGTCAGTATACAGCTCTTGCGGTAGTAGACTATGGGGCAGACTATCTTGTAGCTGGCGAGGCCGTGTTTGAGGTGCGCGGCGATGAATACCCAGCCGAAAAAAACATCACTGCTGTTATTACCGATGGGGGGGAAAAGGCGGACGGCAGCGCTGATGCGGATAGGCCTGCCATGGAGAAGAAAACCAGCCTTGATAAAGACGGCATGGAAGCGGCTTCGGATAAGAGGGCGGCGCTGAGAGAAATGTTCAATGCAATTGTATCTCGGATAAAAAACATATCAATGACACTGTATGAGGATATTAAACTTCGCTGGGCTGGGATAATGAAATTATACAAAGACAAAATTAAATCGCGTTAGAGATTTTTAAAAACCATGTTCAGTGTTGATAGATGTAAGAATTAGGTTTATGTGGATGTAAACGACCAGAGATAGTCAATGTATATAAAGAGGCCTATAATAATTTTTATCTTGATCATTGTTATCCCGTTTTTTTATATAGAGAAGGTTCGTGCGACAACCTTGACTGTCTATCCAAAGTCGGTGAATATGGACACCATAGCCCACAACGATTATGAAAATGGATATAAGGAAAAGATTAGAGGCGGTATTTTATTGGTGACAAATTCCTCGTATGCGTGGAAATTGATGGTGAAGACAAATGATAGTAATATGGGTGTTATAGGCAGTTATGCCAAGTCTATCGACGATTTCTATTGGAGGGCAACAGGCACCTTTGCGGAACAAACCTCATATACAAGTATGACCAATTATGACGTGGAGGTGGCAAGGGGGCCGATGGGTTCTATAGGCGCGGTTTATATAGATTATAAAATCCTTCTTTCATGGGCACAAGACGTTCCAGGAGATTACAACCTTATTGTTGTATACACGGTTACTACTCAGTAGAAGGAAGAAAATTTTTGAGATGGGTTTTTATTTTAATTTTTCTATTTCTTTTTCAAGTTTTCCCGGTTTATGGTGAAGACGAATTAAACGTGCAGGTCAGGCTTTCTTCAGCCCACGTAAAAATCACCCCCCCAAAAAGTCTTCTCAGCTCCGTTTTTGTCGTTACTAACACTGGTCAAATAGAAGATATCTATGTTATTGAAGCAAATGTTCCTGATGGCTGGCAGATTATCAGTTCGTTAAATGCCGTTTCCCTCTCTCCAAATGAAAGCAGATCCATACCTTTGACGGTATCTGTCCCATCAAACGCATTGACGGGTTATGACTATGATTTAATCCTGTCGGCGCATTCACAATCAGATCCAAAAGTAAGAGATCAGGATAGATTCAGTGTCAGTATATTGCCTCGCGCCAGGATAAGGGTCATAGGCCCTTCAGCGGGGGAGAAGGCAGGGCCTGGACAGACTGTCAAGTATAGATTTGTTATTATAAATTTAGGCAATGGAAAAGATATATTCGAGATTTCGGCGTCTTCGGCGCATGGAGAAAAGGTGGAGATTTCTGATAGAAGCGTGGAATTAGCAGTGGGAGAGAAAAAAGAAGTGATGGCTGTGATCCATATACCAATGGATGTGTCTTCAGAAACCATGCATGTCCTGACGCTGAGAGCTGCTTCGGTTCTTCTGGAAAGAGGAGTTTCTGACAAGGTTATTATTTATACATCGATCGTATCGGAAGGGCCACGCGAAAAAAAAGGTATTTATAAAACTTTGCCTGCCCAAATGACTACGCATATCTCAGGCATAGGTACGGGCAGGGCCATTGGTACACAGGCAGAATTTTATACAGCCGGTTATATAGATGATAAACATTGGATGGATTTTTCTTACCAAGGGCCTTATTTCAAAGATAAGGAGAATTATCAGGGATTTAGCAGGGAAAATATCTCTTTTAATTTTGGAGATAATGCCTGGGATATAGGTTTGGGGGATACTACTGTGAACCTTAGTGAACTCACAACGGCATCTTTGTCTGAACGAGGTGTAAAGTTCCATGCTAACAATGATCCTCTTGACTGTATGATTTTTGGCATGGAAAGAAAACAAAGCGGTTTCAGTGAAGAACTGCAGGGGGGCAGGATTATAGGTAATATTGGAGAGGGCCGCGAAATAGGGCTTAATTTTTTTCAGGCAAATGAGGATAAGACTGATTCAAGCGCTGCGCGGGCGCCTGAAGAAAAAAAGATAGTAAGCCTGTCTACCCTGCACAGGATTAAAGATTTGCTTATTCAAGGCGAATATGGCAGTAGTCGTTTTGACTATGGAAGCGGAGAAAAGAAGGATAGCGCTTGGTGGATAAACTCTAGGCTGAAAGAAGAAAAGTTCCGTTTAAATACGGAGTATATTCACGCAGGCTCGGATTATCCTGGCCGCAGAAGAGACAATGCCGGTTACCGCGCATATCTAAGCTATAATGTTTTAAAGAAACTATGGGCATGGGTTTATAGACAGAATCTGAGCAATAATTTAAAAAATGATCCTGACAGGCCTACCGATAATACAGACAGAGTTGAGATAGGGACTTCGTTTATCGCGGAAAAGATTCCATTCATTTCTCTTTCATACGGCATAAATAAAACTAAAAGTGAACAACAGGTCATTCTTTCAGACAACAAAGAAGATGTTATTTCTTTGAAGAGCCAGGAATCCTTTGGGCCGCTTTCAGCCTCTCTTGATTGCAGCTGGAGCAAGGAGAATGATGATATAAAAACTGTTAATGCAAGGACATCCGATTACACGACTCGCATATACAGGCGCTGGGATAAATTCAACGGTTGGCTGGGGTACAACTGGAATATAGAGAATGATATAGCTAAGAGCATTACAACAACATTGGTAAGGGAGGAGATAGGGATAAGCTGTCAGCCTTCGGCTAAGTTTTTTTCTGGTGTCACATTTTCGCGTGAAGGTATAAAGGGGAGGAAAGAAAATCAGGTTTTATCATTTAATGCGAATTATAATATATCTCAGGATTCTTCTTTTATTTTAGAATGTGAGATGAGAGACGATCATACGGAATTCATTAAGGATTGGCAGTTCTGGATAACATTTAGAAGCAGCCTCGATATACCATTGCCTTTAGTAAAGGTCAGGGCTTTTGTAGAAGGGGCGGTGTTTATAGACGAGAACAACAACGGACTGCTTGACAAAGAAGAGAAAGGCATGCCTGGTATCATATTTTTTCTGGGAAAAAACAAGGCAGTAACTAATGGAAAGGGGAGATTTAAATTCCCTGCAGTTTTTCCTGGAGATTATGGATTTAATATGGATATTTCTTCAGTTCCTGTCGGGTTAGCTCCTAGTATGCAGATACCTCAGAAAGTAATTCTAACTAAGGGTGAAACCTTGAGATTGGATATACCATTGGTCAGGGTTTGCAGAATAAAGGGCGTTATATTTGAAGATAAGAATAAAAATGGCCTAAAGGATGAAGGCGAAAGGGGCTTGCCTCTGGTGAGAATATTAGTTATAAAAGACAGCGTAATATATAAAGACACTTTTTCAGATAAAGACGGCCGATATGCTGTCTCAGATATCATACCTGGTAAATATAATATAGCTGTCGAAGATTCATGGTTTCCTGATAGATATATGCTTATGACACAGTCGAGCTATGACGTTACATTAGCTCCGCAGGATGAGATAGACGGTTTAAATTTTGGAGCAGCTGAAAAAGAAAAACAAATAATTAAAACCTATGTTGCTCCAGAATTGGGAACAGCGCCACTTAAAAAAAATGATGAAGAATAGCATAACCGTAAATTAAAAGTGCGGCGGTTTTTATAATTACAAAGCTGATTACGATGATAAGTTTAGATTCGAATAAACAAAGCAGATTTTAATCTAAGGTCTCTGAAAGAGAGGGGCGAACCCTGCTAATCTTTCAAGCATGGTATTCTGAGCAGGCCAATAACATGGATCTTCTCGCGGCCTAGATTTTGTTAAGACGCTAGATTAAGCGAAAATTTTATGACTGGTTTGAAGGAAAAGGATCTGCATGCGTCTTGATGAGCCGCTTAGATGATGCAATAGGGGCTATCTTTGCCATGTTCTATGAATATGAGGAACTCACACCATTTTATGGGTACTTTTAAACGTTGCTTCATAAATATGGATTGCCCAATAGCATCTAAATAGACAAGCACACGACGTTGATCTTTCCCCGAAAAAAAGCCCTCTATAGATGACCAGTTAGAAAATATAGAGGCAGGAAAGGCCTTAAAAGAACTGCCGCCTAACTGTAATATAAAAACCTGACATTTTAGATTTGCAATAACAGCAGTTAATCTTTTCTTGAATAGGCTTATAGACTAATATATAATGAGTCTTAATTGTAAATGGTTTGATGTTTTATAGTCATGGCTTCTTATAGAAAGAAGATGTATGGACAATAGGCCTATTGGCATATTTGATTCCGGGGTAGGAGGGCTCACCGTTGTCAGTGAGATTATAAAGGCCCTTCCCAATGAAAAGATAGTCTATTTAGGCGATACTGCCAGAGTGCCTTATGGTACAAAGTCAGGCCAGGCTATAAAACGCTTTTCAATGGAGAATGCCGAATTCCTCAAGCAATTTGATGTTAAACTTATTGTAGTGGCTTGTAACACTGCTTCGAGCATTGCCTTGCCTGTATTGAGAAAAAGATTGAACATCCCTATTGTGGGCGTTATTAAACCCGGCGCCAGAAAGGCAGTGGCGGTAAGTAGAAACGGCAGGATAGGGGTAATAGGGACTCCCGCGACAGTGAAGAGCGGGGCCTATGAGAAAGAGATAAGATCAATTTCTAAAAATATAGAAGTAGTATCCATAGCATGCCCTTTATTTGTGCCTCTTGCTGAGGAGGGATGGCTGGATGGCAAGATAACATTAGGCATCGCCAGGAAATACCTGGAGCCGATAGTTAAACGAAACATAGACACGCTTGTTTTGGGTTGTACGCATTACCCTCTTCTAAAAACCGTCATTTCGAAAGTAGTCGGAAAAAATGTAGAGATAATTGATTCCGCGAGCTCTGTGGCGGAAGAGGTAGCGGGCATATTAAAGAAGTCCCGCGGATTAGCCGCGACGTCTAAAATACCGATTCATAGTTTTTTCGCGACAGACGCGATAGAACAGTTTGTGAAGATCGGGGGGAAATTTCTGGGTAGAAAGATCAATAATGTCAGGAGAGCTGATTATGTATGAGATTTTAGTAAAGTCAGATTTTAGCGGCGCTCATAATCTCAAAGGGTACAGAGGGCGATGCGAAGAGCTGCACGGCCACAACTGGAAGATAGAAGCGAGGTTTGAGAAAGACACGCTTAATGATATCGGCATCGCCGCGGATTTTAAGGTGCTGAAGGCGAGGCTTAAAAGTATACTTGGCGAACTAGACCACACTTATCTTAATAAACTCAAGGCATTCAGGGGCAAAAACCCGTCAGCTGAAAACATATCAAAATATATTTATGATAGACTCAAGGCCTCTATAAAGACAAAGGGCCTTTTTGTTAGATCAATATCTGTCTGGGAGTCGGACAATTCCTGCGCAACGTATTATGAAAAGCTGTAAGCCGTAAGCTTTAAGCTAAAAAATTAAAAAAATAAACAAAGCTTTTTTGAATACCAGGCTTATAGCTTACAGCTTATAGCTGAATTTTATGCATTTTCTATATAATATAGCTTTTATAGTTTTTGGGATAGTATACCTGCCGTATCTGATTATTACTAAACGGTATCGATATGGCCTTTTGGAGCGGTTAGGGTTTTTGCCGGAACGCGTCAGAACCATATCTTCTAAGGGGAAGATTATCTGGATACATGCCGTTAGCATGGGCGAGATGAAGACAGCAAGCATATTGGCCCCTCTTTTAAGAAAGACATTCCCTCAGCATACGCTTTTATTTTCAAGCGTTACTCATACCGGTAATAAAATTGCCAGGACCATAGCAACAGGCGAGGAAGGTGTTTTTTACCTTCCATTGGATGTAAGTTTTATAGTCGATAAAGTTATTAAAATAATCAGGCCGGAATTATTTTTATGCCTGGAGACAGAGCTTTGGCCTAATCTTATTTCATCTCTCCGAAAGTCAGGGGTGAAGATAATCCTTATAAATGGAAGGATTTCCAACAGGTCCTATTTCGGATACAAAAAGATAAGGGCCGTAATCTCCGGCATCTTGAGTAGTTTCTCTTTAATCCTTATGCAGTCACAAGAGGACGCTGTCAGGATTTTGACATTAGGAGCGCCTAAAGAAAGGGTTTTCGTGACAGGTAATTTGAAATTTGATCTGTCGTTACTGGAACCCGCGGGAGGGAGAAAGGAAGTAAGGGGTAAGCTTTGTATCGCTGAAAGTGATATTCTTTTGGCGGCAGGCAGTACTCATAAAGGAGAGGAAGAATTGCTCGTTGACTGTTACGCCAGTTTTAAAAAAGAGTATAAAAACCTTAGGCTTCTAATTGCTCCGCGCCACGTGGAACGCACACAGGAGATCGAACAAATTATATCCAAGAGGGGTTTTGCATCAGAAAGGTTTTCTAATATTGAGCATCGAGCATCAAGCATCGAGCGTCAGACATTGAGTATTGAGCCTATATTCATCCTTGATACAGTAGGCAACCTTAAAACCATGTATTTCGCGGCAGATATAGTATTCGTGGGAGGAAGCCTTTTAAAAAAAGGCGGCCAGAATCCTATCGAGCCCGCAAGCCTTGCCCGGCCTGTAATAATAGGTAAATTTACGTTTAATTTTCAGGATGTCGTTAAGTCATTTGTTGAAAACCAGGCCTGTATCCAGGTGAACAATAAAGAGGAGCTTTACTCTGCTGTAAGGCTGCTTTTAGAGGACCCAAGGGAACGCAAGAAACTGGGCTTTAATGCCAGGGATACCGTAGAAAAAAACTCAGGTTCCAGCCAGCGCACCATCGACCTCATTAAATCATTGATATAGCTATATACTCAGCAATCTATGTAATGTTCTCAATGTTAAGTCGTGCTCTCAACTAGTAACCCAGTCCAGGATTTCCACAATTGTAGGGGACCCTTAAGGGTCCCCTACAATTGTGGATAACTCTCAAGGCGCTCGACAATGTAATCTTTGACAAACCCCTTACTTTATATTATCATATATCTTTACTATATATGGAGAATATATGAAGGCTAAAGATGTAATGGCAAAAGATGTTGTTACTATTTCTCCTTCCGCAGGCATACGCGAAATCTATGATATATTTAAAAAGACGCGCTACGGGGGGCTTCCTGTAGTCGATAAGGACAATAGGATTCTTGGCATGATCACAAAGGCCGAGATGCTGTCAGTGCTTTTGCCCGATTATTTTGATATGCTGGGCGAGAACATAATATTCATAGATGATTTTGGGACGCTGGATGAGGAGTTCGAGTCCCTGCCGACATTCGAGCTTTTTATCGCGGAGGACCTGATGATGAAGGGGGCCGTGATCTTAGATGAAAATGCCTCGCTATTAAAGGTCGTTGCTATGATGAAGAAGTACGATGTGCGCAGGATCCTGGTGGCAAAGGATAATATTCTTAAGGGGATAATTACAAGGGGAGATATCTCCAAGGCGTTTTTTGAGAATAGGGAGATAAAATAAGATGATTAATAGCATGGTCGCTTTGATTATATTTTTGGTTACGCTTTATTTTGTTATTACAGAAAAAGTAGACAAGGTGATAGCGGTATTATGCGGCGCTCTTTTAATGATTATATCCGGCTTGGCCCTGGGTTTTTATTCCCAGAAACAAGCGCTCATGGCTATAGATTTTAACACATTAGGCCTTCTCGCGGGTATGATGATTATAGTTTCAATTCTTAGAAAGACAGGGTTTTTCACTTACATAGCCATAAGCATTGCCAAGTTTTCAAGAGGAAAGCCATGGATACTAATGATATTACTGGGCGTATCCACCGGGTTTATCTCCATGCTTGTGGATAATGTGACGACTATTCTTATAGTAGGGCCTGTTTCCATTCTGGTATGTGATATTCTGGGTATTACGCCTTTACCCATTCTTATGGCGGAGATATTGTTGTCTAATGTAGGAGGCGTAGGCACTTTAATCGGAGATCCCCCTAACATACTAATAGGTTCCGCGAGCGGCTTGAGTTTTAACGATTTCTTAAAGCATCTTTTTCCTGTTACCGTAGCTGTCATGGCTATAGTGACCTTTGTGTTGAGGATCTTGTATAAGAAGAATCTTTCTGAAAAACCGAGGAATTTTCAGGCTGTTTTAAAGATAGACGCGCGGAGAGCGATTAAGGACCGTCGCGGGATGGTAAAGTGTTTACTGGCCCTTGGCATAACATTTACGCTATTCTTTCTCCATGATCGTTTAGGGTTATACCCTTCGTTTATAGCGCTGATAGGCGCAGGCCTGGCGTTTTTATTGTTAAGGCCTGATCCGGAAGAGATATTCCATGATATAGAATGGCCTGTTTTGGCTTTTTTCGCGTGTTTTTTTGTTATAGTTGGAGGCCTGGATAATACAGGCGTATTATCCAAATTGGCAAAACAGACAGTTGGGCTGGCGCGGGTAGATATAAAACTTTACAAGATTTTACTTTTATGGGTTTCAGGAATACTGACTTCTCTTGTAGGAAGCGTGCCTTTTCCCATGGTCATGATTCCTGTAGTGCAAAAGCTTATCGCTTTAGGGGTAGACGGTAATTCTTTATGGTGGATTCTTGCTTTGGGGGTAGGGTTTGGCTGTAATAGCTTACCTATAGGCTCCGCGGCCGGCATATTGGGCGTATCCATGAGCAGGAAATCCAGAAGCCCGATCAGCACTAAGACCTGGTTTTTTTCAGGCACAATTGTAAGCGTAGTGTCCCTTATTTTTGTAACCCTCTTAATATTAGCGGACATTTTTTAAGCCGATATGGCATTTGAGTATCTCCTCTTACCCTTTTCATTTATTTATTATTTTGCAATTTGCCTAAGAAGCTTTTTTTACAATAGCAACATCTTTAGAACTTATTCTATTGACGCCAAAGTGATCAGCGTAGGCAATATTACCTGGGGCGGTACCGGCAAGACGCCAACTGTATTATTTTTGCTCAGGCATTTCTCCGGTCAGGGCAGAAAAGTTGCGGTGCTCATAAGGGGGTATGGAAAAGACGAGCCAGAGATGTTTTTAAGGCTTATGCCCGGGGTACCTGTTGTTATTGGAAAAGATAGGGTAAAGACGGCCCGGGAAGCCGTAGAAAAACACCAGGTAGACACGATCTTACTGGATGACGGGTTTCAGCACAGGCGGCTAAAAAGAGATCTGGATATTGTGTGCATTGACGCGACAAACCCTTTTGGGAATGGCTGTGTGATACCGGCCGGATCATTACGCGAAGGCCTATCCGGCCTTAAGAGAGCGGATATCTTTTTAATTACAAAAGTAGACTTCGCGCAGGATGAAAAGGTTTTACAAGGATTAAAAGAAAAGCTCAAAAGGATAAACTCAAAAGCTGTTATCGCGGAATCCATACATCAAGCAAGGCATTTTTATAAACTTTCAGACGGCAAGACCGTTGACCCTGGATCATTGAGGAATAAAAATGTTATATTGCTTTCAGCTATCGGCAGTCCTGTTTCGTTTGAAACCACAGTGTTAAAGCTCGGGATAAAATTTAAGAAACACTTCGTTTTCAGGGACCATCACTGTTATAACAAAAAGGATTTAAAGGCAATAGAGGATTATTGTGGCAGGAATAAAATAGATATGGTAATCACCACAGAGAAAGATGCCGTAAAGCTATCACAATACACGAAACCCGATCCACGATACACGATTTTAAGCATCCAGCTCGAGATAACCGACAATGAACAAGAATTCTATAATAGACTTTCTGGGATTTACGGCGGTTAAGGCATTGGCCTTGTTGTTTTTTTGCGTGCCCCTGGGGTTTGCGCTGTGGATTGGCCGGCGCATGGGGGATATCGTGTACGTCGTTAATGTAAAACGGCGCTCGATCGCGTACGCAAACCTGAAGGCCGCGTTTCCTGAGAAGAAGAGCCGTGAGCTTAAAAAGATCAATAGGGCGCATTTTCAAAACCTTGTAATGAGCGTGATAGAGTTCTTTAAGCTGCCAGCGATAGCGAAGGAGTATTTAGATAACCACGCGGAGGTCAGGAATTTCGAGAGAATAGACGAGGCCCTTACCAAAGGCCATGGCATTATAATTTTAGCCGGGCATTTCGGTAACTGGGAGATGGCGTCTTTAGTAGTCAGTTCCAAAGGCCATGTCCTGACAGTCTTCGTGCGCGAACAGAAACACAAAAGGCTTAATGATCTCCTGAATAGCTACAGGGAGAAGACAGGCTGCAGGGTAATTGCTAAAGGTTTTTCTATAAGGGAAATAGTTAAAGCTCTTCGTGATAACGGTATAGTGGCCATGCTCATAGACCAGGATGCCGGGCCTAATGGCGTATTTGTGGATTTTTTTGGAAGGCCGGCTTCCACGGCTCCCGGAGCCGTGGTCTTTGCCATGAAAACAGGCGCGGTCATGCTTCCCTTCTTCGTAAGGCGCACAGCTTCCAATAAGCATGAGATAATAATAAACGAGCCTTTTCCGCTTATTTCCGGAGGTAACAGGGATAAAGATATAAAAGAGAATTTACAAAGGATATCCGCGGTCCTGGAGTCTTACATAAGAAGGTTCCCTGACCAGTGGCTTTGGTCCCACAAGAGATGGAAGTCGACACCTGAACGCAGGGTGTTGGTCTTGACAGACGGAAAAACAGGGCATCTTAACCAGGCGCTGGCAGTGGCGGAAATGATTGGGAAGGCTCAAGGCTTGAGGCTGGAGGCTGGAGGCATAGAAGAAAGCCCTGTTGTAAAGATTAATATAGTAGAGATAAAATTTAAAAACAGGTTTACAAGGATATTGCTGGATTTGGCTGGTTTCTTTGCCGGCAGGAGATGCCAGGGCTGTTTAAGATGCCTGAAGTTTTTACTGAAAAAGGAGTCATTTGAAAAAATCAAAGGGTATGCTGACATAGTTGTTTCGTGCGGGGCTTCCACGCTAGCCAGTAACATTTTTTTAAAATATGAAAACAACGCGAAAAATGTTGTAGTAATGAAACCGAGCCCTGGCCGCAACAGGAAATTTGATTTAATCATCCTGCCGAGGCATGACGCGCATGGAAAGATAGCCTCGAATATTTTAGTAATAGACACCGCGCCAAATAGGATTTTGCCTCAAGCCTCGAGCCTCGAGCCTCGAGCCACAGGCATAGGCCTATTGATCGGCGGTGACGCTAAAAATTTTAAACTTACAGTAGAATCTGTTGAAAGGGCCGTGAATGGGATTCTAAAAATAGCAGAGGAACTTGGGCGTGATATTTTTGTAACGACTTCAAGGCGGACTTCTCCTGAAATAGATTCTTTATTAAAAGATAGATTAGGAAGTCATAAGAGATGTAAATTATTGGTGATAGCGAATGAAAAGAATATAGAAGAGGCTGTGTCGAAGATATTGGGCATGAGTGAGGTTGTGATAGTGTCACCTGAGTCTGTATCCATGGTTTCAGAGGCAGTAAGTTCTGGAAGGCATACACTAGTCTTTAGCGCTCAGTCACGGACAACGAAATACAGTAAAGCTATTGAGAGCCTGGAAAAACAAGGCTATGTAAAAATGGCCGCGCCTGACAATATCCAGGATGTTATAAAAAAACTTTTGATAGAAAAGCCAGATGTAAAGAAACTTGAGGATAAAGAAAAGATAATAAAAAGATTACAGGGTATTATATGAGCTATCAGGCATTATATGAACAGTAGGGCACCTTTAAAGGTGCCCTACTGTTGTGGATAACTTATGAATATTTTACAAATCCTTCCAAGGCTGGATGTGGGCGGCGTAGAGACCGGAACTGTGGACATCTCAAAAGAGCTTGTTAAGAGAGGCCACAATGTATTAGTCGTGTCTAATGGAGGCCGCCTGGTAAAGGAGCTTATTGATTCAGGGGCCAGGCACATAAAGCTTCCGGTGCATGAGAAGTCTATCTTTACAGTGATAAAGATGGTAAAAAGGCTCCGGTATATTATTAAAGAGGAACGCGTAAATATTATTCACGCGCGTTCGCGCGTGCCTGCCATTATAGCGTTTTTTGCCGCGAGGCATACCGAAACGGTTTTTATTACAACGGCTCATGGTTATTATTCTACGCATCTTTTAAGCCGTGTCATGGGATGGAGTAAATATGTGATAGTAGCTTCAAGTATAATAGGCCGGCACATGATAGAGGACTTTGGCGTGCCGCGCGAGAAGATAAGATTTATACCCAGAGGCGTTGATCTTGAAAAATTTAAATTTAAACCTATAGATCCATCGTCTGGCAAGACAGAATATAAAATAGGTGTCATTGGAAGGATTACACCGATAAAAGGGCATAGATTTTTCTTACAGGCCATAGCAAGGGTTGTAAGGATGTTTCCCAGAGTAAAGGTGATTATAGTCGGGGACGCGCCTCAAGACAAACCTGAATACAGAGATCACCTGAAATCATTGGTCAAAAAACTGGACATAGAGAGGTTTGTTGAATTTCTTGGCTCCAGGCATGATATGCCTGAGATAATGTCTGAGCTCGATTTGCTGGTTTTGCCTTCAATAGGCCAGGAGGCCTTTGGCAGGGTTATTATAGAGGCAGGAGCGAGCGGCGTGCCTGTCATTGCCACGCGTATCGGCGGCGCGGTGGATATTATTGAAGACGGGAAAACAGGTTTACTGGTTAAACCGGGCGACATCATGGAGATGGTTGATTCTATAATAAGGCTCTTAAAAGACAGGCATCTGGCCAGGGATATGGTTATTGAGGCAAGGAAAAAGGTGGAAAAAGAATACAGCCTTACGCGCATGGCTGAAGATACCGTGAAGCTCTATGAAGAGGCGTATAGTAAAAAAAAGATCCTTATTATAAAGATAGGCGCGATAGGTGATGTGATTTTGTCAGTGCCCAGCATAAAGGCGATAAGAAATAATTTCCCGGAGACATTTATCAGCGTTTTGGTCGGGATAGAGTCCAGGCACGTATTGAAGAAATGCCCTTATATAGATGAAGTCATACTTTACGACAGGAAAGAAAAAGATAAAGGCCTTAGGGGTTTAATAAAGATAGGCGGTATCCTGAAACATAAGGCATTTGACATATCTATAGATTTGCAAAATAACAGGGCCAGTCATTTAATGGCATGGATAGGAAATATTCCGCAGAGGTTCGGTTATAGTAATAGAAAAATGGGATTCCTGGTAAATAATAAATTGAAATACCTGAAAATAAACTCAGGCCCTGTTGAAGGGCAGTTCAGGATACTTAAAAAGGCGGGGATTAATACGGCCGGCGCGTCGAAACGCATGGAGATTTGGCCGGGCAGGGAAGATTTTCTATACATAGATAAATTTTTAAAAGATGAGTGGATAGGCGAAAATCAGACGATAGCGGGGATTAATATTGGAGGCAGCTGGGAGACAAAGAGGTGGCCTTTGAAGTGTTTCGCGAGGCTTTCTGATATGCTCGCGGCAAAAGACATAAGGGTGGTAGTTACCGGGTCTAAAAGCGAATCAGGCCTTGCCGGAGAACTTAGGCAGATGACTAAGGCTAAGATTGCTAATGCCGCTGGCAGGACAAATGTTACACAGCTGGCAGCGTTGATAAAAAGATGTAAAGTATATGTGACAGGTGATAGCGCGCCAATGCATATAGCATCGGCTATGGGCATTGATTTTATAGCTCTTTTCGGCCCTACTGACCCTCGGAGGCATTTTGAGCCAGTGGATAAAGGAGTAGTCATAAGGAAAGAAGTAAGCTGTGGCCCGTGCTATAAGGCAATATGCAATAAAAAAACCTGTATGGAGAAGATCAGCGTGGATGAAGTGTATAGATTGATAATGGGGAGGATGATGTAGCCTTCAGCCTTCAGCCTTCAGCATTCAGCTGCTGATGGCTGATAGCTGATAGCTGATAGCTTTATGCGTATTTTAATTTTAACAACCCATCTCAACATCGGCGGCATCGGTACTTACACGGTTTCGCTGGCAAAGGCCCTGAAGGCAAAGGGCGAGGATGTTATTGTAGCCTCTTCCGGCGGTGTGCTTGTGCCTGAATTAGTATCCGGCGGCGTTTCGCATGTAAAGATTAATATATCCACAAAGTCAGAAATAAGCCCAAAGGTTTTTAAGAGTATATTTGAGGTTTACAGGATGACTAAAAGATTGAAGATAGATGTAATACACGCCCAGACACGCGTTACGCAGATAGTGGGGTTTTTAGTATCAAAGCTATACAGGGTAAAGTTTATTACAACATGCCATGGTTTTTTTAATAGAAACATAGGCCGCAGGCTGATACCCGCATGGGGCGACCGCGTTATTGCCATAAGCGAGGCAGTAAGAGTTCATCTAATAAAAGATTTTAAGGTGCCCAATGAAAAGGTTTTTCTGATACATAACGGCATAGATATAAAGAAATACTTAAGGGATTTTTCAGCGAGCGAGAAAGACGATTTAAAAGATAGTTTTGGCATAAGAAAAGACCACGCTGTCATAGGGACAATAGCCAGGTTTACGCCTGACAAGGGCCACGATATCCTTCTCGAGGCCCTTTGTGAGATATTAAAGGAAAAACCTGATGTACAGCTTGTCTTTGTCGGAGATGGCAGGGAACGTTATAAAATAATAGATCTCGCGCAGCGTCTCGGGCTGACAGAAAACGTTATATTTGTTAAATCGCAGCTTAATACTGTAAACATATTATCTGTCATGGATATCTTTATGTTTACGCCCAGAAGGAAAGAAGGCCTTGGTATAGCGCTTCTGGAGGCGCTGGCATCCGGTAAACCTGTTATCGCCACGAACGTTGGGGGCATATCAAGCATTGTGAGAGACGGAGTGAATGGTTTCCTAGTCCAGCCTTCAAGGCATGGACTCCTGGTCAAGCCCGCTATAAGACTCCTTAAAGACAAAGCCCTTTACCATAAAATGGCGCAGGCGGGAAGGGAAACAGTCGTAGAGAGATTTTCTATTAATGGCATGGTGGATAAGGTTGAGGAGTTGTATAAACTATGAAAAGATATAGATATTACATAGCCTTTATATCGTTATTTATTTTTTTAATTTCAGGTATTTTATGGGCGCGGCATAATTATGTAGTACCGATTCTAATGTATCATAGAATAGACGATAAGGCGGATATTTCAAGATTGAGTGTCTGTCCTGACAGCTTCCGAAGACAGATGTCATTTTTGAAGCGCTGGGGATATAATGTGGTAAGGCTTGAAGAACTGCCGGGATTGATAAAAAAAGGCCGGGTCCCTTACAATACAGCCGCGATTACCTTTGACGACGGTTATGAGAACAACTTTACGCGCGCTTATCAAATATTAAAAGAATTTAATTTGCCGGCCACTATCTTTGTAATCCCCGCGCTTATAGGCTTAGAGGATTATCTGACTTGGGATCAGGTAGTTGAGATGTCGGAGAGCAATGTCGTTTCAATAGGCAGTCACACAATGACGCATGCCTGGCTTCCTGACTCATCCGAGCAGAAATTGGATATCGAAATATTTGATTCAAAACGGGCCATAGAGAGTCATATCAGAAAATCCATAAGTTCTTTTAGTTATCCGTTAGGCGGTTTTAATGAGCATGTTAGAGATAAGGTGATTAAGGCAGGTTACGATATAGCCGTAGCCACTAATCCCGGGAAGAAGTACCCAAGGCATGATTTATTCGCGATGAAAAGACTGCGCATATCCAATACTTCGGATAATTTATTTGTTTTCTGGATAGAGATATCAGGATTTTATACCTGGATAAAAGAGCACAGAGACAAGGATTAAAATATGAGAAAGATACTTATAATTAATGTTAACTGGCTTGGGGATACTCTTTTTGTTACGCCTTTTATAAAGGCGCTGCGGGAAAACTACCCCCATTCATATATAAGCGTGCTTACTCATCCGAGATGCAGGGAGATTCTTGAAACCAGTCCGCACATTGACGAGATTATTATATATGATGAAAAAGGGCGCAACAGGCATTTATTGTCAAAATTCGCTGTTATTTCACAGCTGAAGTCCAAGAAATTCGACGCGGCGTTTATATTGCGCAAATCCCTCTCCAGAAGCATGCTCTTGTTTCTTTCAAATATACCGACGCGCATAGGGCATGAAAATAAACGCGCGGGGTTTTTATTGACAAAAAGAGTGCCTCTTCCAAAAAAAGTTTTACACAAGGCGGAATATTTTTTGGACCTGGCCAGGGCCGTTGGTATTGACCCTAAAAAGGCAAGGTATGAATTTTTTGTATCTGACGCTGTTAAGAGAATGGCAGGAGAGATTTTAAAAGAGGCGGGCCTTAAAGAAGGTGAAGGCTTCGTGGTCATAAACGCGGGCGGGAACTGGCCTTTAAAAAGATGGCCTCTTAAAAATTTTGCCGAACTCGGAGACAAGATACGCGATAGGTTAAACCTGAAAGTGGTCCTTAGCGGCGCTGAAAATGATATCGAGTTATGCGGGGAGATCTCAGGTTTAATGAGGCATAAGCCAATATTGCTATGCGGCAGGTCAGATCTAAAAACTCTTGGCGCGGTCTTTGAGAGAGCGAAATGGGTCATATCGAATGACTCAGGCCCTATGCATATAGCGGCTGGCGTAGGCACGCCTTTAGTGGCTTTATTCGGCCCGACTTCTCCTGAAATAACAGGCCCTTACGGCAAAGGTACTTCCGTAGTTTTGCATAAAGATGTTGGATGCGAAATCCCCTGCTATAAACTTTCGTGCAGTGACAATAAGTGTATGAAGGCAATAAGTGTTGACGATGTTTTAGACGCCATGTTATGAAAATCCGAAAGATTATTTTCATCACACTCAGCAATATCGGGGACGTAATCCTGACCCTGCCTGTCCTGGCCGGGCTCAAGCATAATTTTCCTGACGCGGTGATCGATGTTGTAACGGGGCCAAGGCCATGCGAAATCTTTTTAAAAGACCCCAGGGTCAAAAATACCTATATATACGATAAACAGGCCGGATTAAAGGAAAAAATTGCCTTTGTGAAAAGACTGCGGGTTGAAAGGTATGACCTGGCTGTGGATATGAGGTCAAGTCTCATACCTTTTTTGATAAACGCCAGAAAAAGGTCTCCTTTACTTAAGACGCGCGGGATACATAAAAAACATAAACACTCTATTAATTTAGTTAAATTAGAAGAACTGGGATTAAGGCATGAAGAAGGGCCTGGCATTTGTATAAATGATAATGATAGGGAAAAAGTAGGGTTGTTGCTCGAGAGGCAAGGCTGTGGGAGGGATAGCATGATAGCAGGCATAAGCCCTTCTACGCGAGGTACGCTAAAACAGTGGCATACCGATGGGTTTATAGAAGTTATAAGGGGGCTTTTGAAGGATGAAAAATACAAGATCGTCCTTATAGGTGACAATAGTCAGGTTGACATAGCCAAAAAAATAAAGGATTCCGTAAAAGAGAGCGCAATAATAGATCTTACAGGGAAGATCAATCTGAATGAACTGTTTGCGTTGGTAGAACGCATGCAGGTCCTGCTGACAGGTGACAGCGCTGGCCTGCATATAGCGTCTGATCTTGGAATAAAGACAGTTGCTTTGTTCGGGCCCACAGACCCTGAAGAATACGGCCCGAGAGGCAAGGATGATATTATGATCAGAAAAAAACTAAAGTGCTCACCGTGCAAAAAGGCCACGTGTGCTTTTAACCACGAATGCATGATGGGCATTAGCCCGAAAGAAGTATCGGAGGCCCTGAATAGCCGCTTAACTTGATAGTATAGGAATTTCCTTTTTACAAGCAGCGCAAGGCGCTGCAACTACAGTAAAGTAGGGGACCCTTAAGGGGCCCCTACGATTGTGGATAACTTGGCAGTGCGGGGTATGCATTTGTTTTAACTTGACGAAACTTACAATCAGAATCGTCAAGTTAAGGTATGGCGGGGTTGGTGGATGATGGATATTAAAAAAATCAAAAGAATACTTATAGTCAGGACGGATAGGGTTGGCGATGTGGTGCTTTCTACCCCAGTGTTTGCGGCCGCGAGAGCTGCTTTTCCAGATGCCTATATCGCGGTAATGGTTTCATCCCAGACAAAGGAAATCGTCGCGGGCAATCCGCATATTAACGAGATAATAGTATTAGATAAAGGATCGAGACATAGAGGGTTTCTAAAGACGGTTATTTTTTCAATGTGGCTTAAGGCCAAGAGGTTTGACCTCGCGCTCTTATTACATTCTACGGTAAGGGTAAATCTTATTTGTTATCTTGCGGGGATTCCGCGCAGAATCGGATATGCCAGAGGTAAGATGGATTTTCTTTTGACTAAGAGACTGGAATACACGAAGAGGCTTGGGGAAAAACATGAAATAGAATATTCTTTGGATGTACTGCGTTCTCTGGGCGTAAACGTAGAGGCCTCATCCCCTATAGTATCCATAAAAGAAAACGACTTTAAGGAAGCGGACAGTTTGCTTTTTGAGTCTGGCGTAAAAGAAAACACAGGATTGGTGTTTATTAATCCGGGCGCCAGTTGTGTTTCAAGGATTTGGCCTTTTGAAAACTTTGCCTCTCTGGCCGATACCCTGATGGATAATCTTGGCTTATCGGTTGTTATTGTTTCAAGCCCTGAGCATGTCAAGATAGGAGAAAAGGTCAGGGGTTTAATGAAGCACGAGCCTATCTTTTTATGCGGCAGAACATCGCTGGGTGTTTTGGCGGCTTTGTTAAAACGCGCGTCTTTATTTATTTCTAATGATTCAGGGCCTGTCCATATAGCCTGTGCCGTAGGGACGCCTGTTATTTCCATATTTTCGAGAAAAGAAAGAGGGGTAAGCCCGAAAAGATGGGGGCCTTTTGGCAGGAAAAGCGTTTTTGTCCATAAGGACGCGGGCTGTATCAGGTGCCTCGCGCATAACTGTAAAAAAGATTTCTTATGCCTAAAGTCAATCACGGTTGATGACATAATGGAAAAGGTAAAAGAATTACAGGAGCTGAAAGAATGAAAAGATTAGTGATTATTATTCTCTTTCCGCTATTGATAACAGGATGCGGCACAGCCGCTAAATACAGGGTCGCGGATCTGCCGGAAGAAGTGACAATAGAGGCGCCGTCCGCAAAATTGGATATCGGCGAGAAATTGACATACAAGGCAGAATGGCTTGGGTTGGATGTAGGGATCGCTACCTTGAGCGTAGAGGGCATTACAGAGCGGAACGGAAGGAAGGTTTATCATATACTGGCTACCGCTGAATCAACTCCCGCAATCTCTAAGCTGTACAAGGTCGAGGATAGAATAAGCACTTATTTGGATACCGAAGGCCTGTATCCGGTCAGATTTGAGAAACAGCAGAGAGAAGGCGGTTACCGTTCTGATGAATACACGGACTTTGACCAGGAAAAAGGAAAGGCCTTTTATTTTTCCAGGCGTAACCACAGCAAAAAGGAATATGAGATACCCAAGGAAGTTCAGGACCCTCTAAGCTGTATGTATTATTTCCGGTTCCAGGATGTTAGCGTGGGGAAATCTATATTCGCGAACGTTAATACTGATGAGAAAAATTACCTGCTGGAGGCCAAGATACTCGAAAAAGGCCTTATAACTATAAAAGATGTCGGCGAGTGGGAGGCCTTTATGGTTGAACCCCTGCCCTGGTTTCAGGGTAAGGTTACCAGAAAGGCACAGGTCACCATATGGTTTTCCGCTGATGAAAAAAGGATCCCTTTATTGCTTGTGACAAAAGGTATCCCTTTTGTCGGGTCTATTACTATAACACTGCAGAAGATAGAGAAGATAGAGCATGTTGACACTTCACAATAATGATGTTAAAATACTTCGAAATATATTTTATTAACTTATCCACACTGTAGGGGAGGTTTAAACCTCCCCTACAGTGTGGATAAGTGTGGAGATACAGCGTTACAGTGTGGATTACAGTGTAACAGTGCGGTACAGTAGCAGGAGGGGAGGTTTAAACCTCTCCTATAGTAAGAGTGTTTTATGACACGAGATAGACTAAAAATAGACTTAGCGAAACTCAAGACTTATCCAATAGCCAAAAGAAAAAGCAGGGTCAGGCACCAGGATTTCGCAAAACCTTCTTCAAAAGGAATTACTTTCTCTGATTTTTATGACTCTCTTCCTAACATACTTTCAGGCGCTAATTTCAGGCAGGTCGTAGATTCTATAATCTCAGCGCGCAAAAAGAAGAAACCAGTCATAGCTATGATGGGTTCTCACGTGATCAAATGCGGGCTTAATCCCGTAATAATAGAACTTATAAATAAGGAAATAATTACCGCGATCGCGTTGAATGGCTCAGGCGCGATACATGATTTTGAGATAGCGCTTATTGGCAGGACATCGGAAGACGTGGAAGAGGCACTTCAGGATGGAAGTTTTGGCATGACAAAAGAGACAGCCCTGTATCTCAATGGCGCCTTGGGGGAGGCAGTAGAGAAAAACATAGGCGCGGGCCTCGCGATAGGCCAGGTTATAGACGAGGAAAAACTGCCGTTCAGGAAACTTAGCCTGTTATATAATTGCGCCAAAGGGGATGTGACAGCCACAGTGCATATAGCAATAGGCACTGATGTTATTCATCAACACCCGAGCTGCGACGGCGCTAATTTAGGAGAGGCCTCTCTAAGGGATTTTCATAATTTTATCGAGGCTGTCTCAGGCCTGGGAGACGGAGGAGTGATCCTGAATATCGGCTCAGCGGTAATTCTTCCCGAAGTATTTTTAAAGGCCCTGAACGTAGCAAGGAATTTGGGCTATAAGGTTAAAAATTTCACAGCATGCAATTTTGACATGATAAATCACTACAGGCCTTACCAGAATGTGGTACGCCGGCCCATAACCTCAGGCGGAAACAGCTACACCATGATAGGCCATCACGAGATAATGATACCGCTCCTGGCGCAGGCTGTTATCGAGAGAATATGAGAAATGAAAAGTTAAGAAAAATAGTTTCCAGATTTTCAGGGAAGAAGGTCTTGATAATCGGGGATCTGATACTGGATGAATTTTTGTGGGGAGACGTCTCCAGGATTTCGCCTGAAGCGCCCGTGCCTGTTGTGTGGGTGCGTTCAGAATCGTTCATGCCAGGCGGCGCGGCGAACGTGGCAAACAACATTCAGTCGCTCGAAGGGAAAACCTATATCGCGGGGGTAGTGGGGATGGACGAAAGGGGCAAGATACTTAAAAATCTCTTGCAGGAAAAAGGTGTTGATATAGGGGGAGTAGTTGTTGACAGCGACAGGCCTACCATACTTAAAACAAGGGTCATCGCTCATCATCAGCAGGTAGTCAGGATTGATAAGGAAAAGATGGACAACCTGAGCCAGGAATTTATAGATCAGATCATAGCGTATGCCAAGACGCTGATCAGTGATATAGACGCTATCATTATAGAGGACTATGGTAAAGGCGTTGTTACACCCGGCCTTTTGCGCGGGATATTAAAATTGGCCAGAAGGCACAAAAAAATAGTAATGGTTGACCCTAAAGAAGAGCATTTTAATTATTATAAAGGAGTGACGAGCATAACCCCCAATCATCACGAGGCAGCTAAGGCAGTAGGCATAAAAATTAGCGATGACAAAAGCCTTTTGAAGATTGGAATGGCGCTTCTCAAGAAATTGAAATCCGAGAGTGTCCTTGTGACATTGGGCGAGAACGGCATGCGGCTTTTTGAGCGCAGTGGCAAGATTACACATATCCCGACTGTGGCCCAGGATGTATTTGATGTCTCGGGCGCGGGCGATACTGTTATAAGCACTTTTACCTTGGCGCTCGCGTCAGGCGCCTCTATGATAGACGCTGCCCGTATTTCTAATTTTGCGGCAGGCGTAGTAGTGGGTAAAGTGGGCATTGCTACGGTGACACAGAAAGAGCTGTTGGCGAGGATAAGATAAAAAATAGCTGACAGCTGAAAGCTAATTATATGGATGCTATAGGTATTATTCCGGCGAGGTATGGTTCGACAAGATTTGAAGGCAAGCTTTTGGCAGACCTGTGCGGCAAGCCTGTTATACAGCATACATGGGAAAACGCGAAAAAGTCTAAAAGCATAGAGGAGCTTTTAATAGCTACGGACGATAAGCGCGTATATAATGCCGCGAAGGGTTTCGGCGCGAAAGTCGTTTATACCTCAAAAGCGCACAGGAGCGGTTCTGATAGGCTGACAGAGGTCGCTAGTCAATTTGATGCCAGGATAATTGTAAATATACAGGCCGATGAACCGTTTATACACCCTTCCATGATAGACGATGTTGTAGCCCCGCTTTTAAGGAATGAGTCTATACAGATGTCCACACTTTGTCATAAGATAAAAAATCGCGGCGTACTCAGCGATCCGAATACCGTAAAGGTAGTGGTGGACAGGAATGGTTTCGCGCTTTACTTTTCAAGGGCGCAAATACCTTATGAGGCGCGCGTTACAAGCCATGAATCCCGCATAGCAGGCTGCTACAAGCATATCGGGATTTACGCGTATACGAAAGATTTCCTTTTTACATTCAAGAGCCTGCCGCAGTCAAGGCTTGAAAAGATTGAAAGGCTGGAACAACTGCGGGCGATAGAGAATGGCTACAAGATAAAAGTAATAGAGACAAAATTCGATACAATAGGTATAGATACACAAGAAGACCTGCAAAAGGCAGTCGAACTGATAAAAGGGTCAAGACAATTGAGTTTTTTATAGCCCTCGGCTCAATTTAAAATTATATGCCAAAATATATCTTCATAACCGGCGGGGTAGTTTCAAGCCTTGGGAAAGGGATTACATCCGCGTCCATAGGAAAACTCCTTGAGTCCAAAGGGCTGAAGATAACCATCCAGAAATGTGATCCTTATATAAATGTTGATCCCGGCACGATGAATCCTTTCCAGCACGGCGAGGTATATGTCACCGACGATGGCACTGAGACAGACCTGGACCTTGGCCATTATGAGCGTTTTACAAGCGTGCCTCTGGGAAAAGAGAACAACATCACGACAGGGAAGATTTACAACTCCGTTATCACAAAGGAGCGTAAAGGGGATTACTTAGGGGCCACTGTTCAGGTAGTTCCTCACATAACAAACGAAATAATATACCATATAAAGAAAGTATCGAGCGGAAAAGATATAGATATCGTGATCTGCGAGATAGGCGGGACAGTAGGTGACATAGAAAGCCTGCCTTTTCTGGAAGCCATAAGGCAGTTCAAACAGCATGTGGGCAAAGGTAACGCCATAAATATTCACCTGACCCTGGTCCCTTACATAAAGGCCGCGCAGGAGCTGAAGACCAAGCCTACTCAGCACAGCGTGGGTAAATTGAGAGAGATAGGTATCCAGCCTGAGATATTGATATGCAGAACGGAAAAACCGCTTTCAAAAAAGATAAAGGAAAAGATATCACTTTTCTGTAATGTGGATGAGGATGCGGTCATAGACGCGCCTGATGTGAAGGATATATATGAGGTTCCTCTCCTGTTTCAACAGCAGGGGCTGGGAAAGATTATAATGAGGCTCCTTGAGTTACGATATAAAGAAGGCGACCTGAGCGAGTGGCGCGACAAGGTTGTAAAAAGGGCCCTTCATCCCACAAGAAAGGTTTCCATAGCCGTCGTAGGGAAGTATATTGAGCTTAACGATGCCTACAAATCAATTTACGAGGCCCTTAAACACGCGGGCGTAGCGAATGACGCGAAGGTAGACATAAAGAAGATTGATTCAGAGGATTTACAAGGACAAGATGTTGAGAAATTTCTGAAGGATGCGGGCGGTATCCTGGTTCCTGGGGGCTTTGGCTCGAGAGGCATAGAGGGCAAGATCAATGCTATAAAATTCGCGAGAGAGAATAACATACCGTTTTTAGGCATATGCCTGGGCATGCAGTGCGCTGTCGTAGAATTCGCGAGAAATGTCTGTAAACTCAAAAAGGCGCATTCCACGGAATTTGACAAATCAACGCCTTATCCTGTTATCAGCCTTTTAGAGGAACAAAAAAGGGTAAAGGATATGGGCGGCACCATGAGGCTTGGCGCGTATTATTGTAAACTGAAAAAAGGGACACGCGCTTATGAGGCGTATGGCAAAGAAAAGATTTCGGAAAGACACAGGCACAGGTATGAATTTGATACTCATTACAGAAGAAGCATGGAAAAAGACGGCCTTATTATTTCAGGCACGTCCCCTGATTTGAGGCTGGTGGAGGTCATTGAGGCTAGAGACCATCCGTGGTTCGTGGCCTGTCAGTTTCATCCTGAGTTCAAATCAAAACCTGACGATTGCCATCCTCTCTTCAGGGAATTTGTAAGTGCTTCGTCGATACAAAAGAAACACGCAAAATAATGTAGGGGACGTTTAAACGTCCCCTACAATGTGGATAAGTATGATTAGAAAAGAATTAATATGACAAAAGAGATAAAGATAAAAAATATCAAAATAGGCGGAAAAAATCCTCTTGTCTTAATCGCGGGCCCATGTGTGATTGAGAGTGAAAAACATACAATGGAGCACGCAAAGGCAATTAGGGAAATTTGCAAGAAAGAAGATATAGGATTTATTTTTAAATCCAGTTATGACAAGGCAAACCGTTTAAGCATGGATTCGTACAGAGGCCCTGGCATCGATGAGGGGCTTGAGATACTCAGCAAGGTAAAAAAAGATCTGGGCATACCCATACTGAGCGATGTGCATTGCAGGATAGACCTGGACAAAGCAAAGAAAATTCTGGATATTATCCAGATCCCGGCTTTTCTATGCAGGCAGACAGATTTTATAATAGAGGCCGCAAAGACAAATAAAATCGTCAATGTCAAAAAGGGCCAGTTCCTGGCGCCATGGGACATGAAAAATATTGTAGAAAAGATAGAGGCCGCGGGGAATAAAAATATTATCATTACCGAGCGCGGAGCCATGTTTGGCTACAATAACCTGGTCAGCGATTTTAGGTCACTGGAGATAATGCGTGAATTTGGCTATCCCATTGTTTATGACGCTACGCATAGTGTCCAGCTGCCGGGCGGCAAGGGTACTGTTTCCGGCGGGGAAAGAAGGTTTGTGGCAGGTCTTTCCCGCGCGGCAGCCGCAATAGGATGCGATGGTTTGTTTCTGGAAGTCCATAAAGCCCCTGACAAGGCTCCATGCGACGGGCCTAATATGATTGATTTAAAGATGCTGGAGGAAATATTAAAGGATGTTAAGGCGATAGATAGAATCAGGATGAGGGGTAAAGAGAATAATGCTGAAAAAAAGAGCTAGACAGGTGTTGAAAATAGAAGCTGAGTCAATAAGACGGCTTTATGGCCGCATAAACGATGATTTTGAAAAGGCCGTTAATCTGATATTTCATTCCAGAGGCAGGGTAGTTGTGACGGGAATGGGTAAGGCGGGAATCATCGGAGAGAAGATCTCGGCCACGCTTGCTTCTACTGGTACGCCAAGCCTGTGGCTGCATTCAGCGGAGGCGATCCATGGCGACCTGGGCCGCGTAAGAAAAGAAGATGTGATAATCGCTATTTCTAATAGCGGTGAAACAGAAGAGATCATAAAGCTCATACCCCACATAAAAAAGATAGGAGCCAGGCTTATTGCTATAACAGGCAATATCCGCTCAACACTGGCAAAGAATAGCGACGCGATATTAGATGTCTCTATAAAAGAAGAGGCATGCCCTCTGGGCCTTGCGCCGATGGCAAGCACTACTACTATGCTCGCGATGGGAGATGCCCTATGCGCCGCGTTGATGGATAAAAGAGGTTTCAAGAAAAGTGATTTCGCGCTTCTTCATCCAGGAGGAAGCCTTGGCAAACAATTGCTCTTGAAGGTCGAGGATATAATGAGGAAAGGCGCCGAAAACCCCATTGTAAAAGAAAATACGAAAGTGAAGGATGTATTATTAAAGATTACAGCCGCAAGGGCAGGAAGCGCCACAGTAGTGGATAAACATGGCAAACTGACAGGTATATTTACAGACGGTGATTTAAGAAGGCATCTGGAAGAAAGCCCTGATCTTTCAAGGAAAAAGGTCAAAGACGTCATGACAAAAAAACCCAAGGCAATGAAAAAAGGGTCGCTTGCGGTCGAGGCGCTGAGGATCTTGCAGGAATATAAAATCGACGAAATCCCGATAGTCGATGAGAAAGGCAGGGCAATAGGCCTGGTAGATGTGCAGGATTTATTAAAGGCGGGGCTGGTGTAGCGCGAATTAGCGTAATGAAACATCCAACAGTTTTTCATCTCATTAGAATATTATATAAGGTATAAAAATGGAGAAACTGAATTTTCCTATTATTAGAGATAAGGCCTCTTCTAAAAAGCAGCTATCCATGGATGATTATGTGAAATTTGTTAATTTGAATTTGAAATATACTGTAGATAGAAAAGCTATCAAAAAACAAAAAAGGCTCTTAGCCTGCAATAAGCCTTTTAGTTTAGTTTGATTGATTGTATGAAATTGGCGCTGTCATTGCGGGGAGCGATAGCGACGAAGCAATCTCCTGAGATTGCTTCGCTTCGCTCGCAATGACACTAGGTTGGACAGCTATGAACTTAAATAATATGATAGAAGATCTGGCTAAAAAAGTTAAATTATTAATCCTCGATGTAGATGGTGTATTGACCGAAGGTCATATTATCTATGACAATTTCGGGGATGAGCTCAAGTGTTTTAATGTTCACGACGGCCTGGGCATGTTTCTTCTCAATAAAGCAGGCATAAGGTCCGTGATCATTACCGCTAAGAATAGCAAGGTTGTCAAGCGCAGGGCGCATGAAATGCGGGTCGCCGCGGTTTATTCAAACCATGACAAACTGAAGATTTATCAAAAAGTCCTTAAAAAATTCAGGGTAAAAGACAGCGAGGTTTGTTTTATAGGAGACGAACTCCTGGACCTGCCCTTAATAAAAAGGGCTGGTCTTGCAGTAGCCCCGCCAAACGCAGTTGAAGAAGTGAAAGCCGCTAGCCACTATGTTACCCAAAAACACGGTGGCAGAGGCGCGGTGCGGGAAGTAATAGAAATAATCCTCAAATCCCAGGGCCTCTGGGAAAAAACAATCTCCAGATATTTAAGGTAGGGTACCGAATTTACGGAATGGCAAAGCAAGCTTTGCAGCTACATGGAGCTGTAGCCGCAGAGCTTGCTCTGCTTAACTTGATATAATAGGAAATTCCTTTTTAAGTCGTTGTAGGGGCGTCATTTATGGCGCCCGTTGATGCGGGTCGGATGAATCCGACCCCTACAAAGTTCGCCCGAAGGGCGTTAACTTGACGAAAGTTGGCATGTAAGAATTGTCAAGTTAAGCAAACGTCTCGTGTATCCCCGTATATTCCCATGCCCGTCATGTGTCATTCCTGCGGAAGCAGGAATCTTATCTTGACACCACTCCTACTGAATACTGCTTGAAAACACCCTATTTATAAGGCATAATATATATAGTTAGATATGTTAGGTAATAAGCCTTTAGCGATGATAAGGAGAGGCTATTTTTTTGTCCAGATTATGATAAAGTTTAAAAAAGATTATAATTTCAAATTTGTATCAATACTTATAGCTATGTTGTTTCTTTTAAACAGTACAGCATATGGTATAGATCTATCCAATAAAACCCATCTTAGAAAACATCTCGATTTTAATAATGATAGAGGTGTAATATCCAGATATTTCTGGGTATTATTAGGAGCTGCTTATCAAGAAATATTGAAAGATAAAACAGACATTTCACCTCAGCAGTTTCTTGAAAGTTTAAGAAGTAACCCTGAGTTATCTAAACTTGTACAGGATGAAAATCTTCAAGTGATAGAAGATGTTGACGGAAATGTCTGGATATATCATGAGGAGACCAATAGTTATGTAATATATAAAGATGGATTATTTTGGCCGAAAGAAGAAACCGAATTTCGTAAGGTTCAGGTAAAAGATGAAAGGCATGCTGTTGCTACAGGGGGGGCAATGGGTCGTTGGAAGTATGATAGGTCAACGTTTGATCCTCAGACAGGTCAGTTAATCCTTCATAATGCTACTAGGATAAAAAACAAAGATGGAGTTATTGAGGATGAATTTCTTATTAAAGGTGAAAATAAACCACGGGACATTATTCTTCAGACAAGAGAATTAAGCCAATCTGAAGCTGAAATGATAACACAATACCAAGAAGAGTTAGGTATAGACAAGGTTCCTTTTCGCATAATTATTCGAGATGAGGTCGCTATAAGACACCGAATATACGGAATCGCAGCTAATGGATATGGATTCTTGCGTGAAGATATAATTACAGAAGGAAATGCCGATCAAATTAAAGAGGTAGTGGATCATGAAACAAGGGAGTTAACAACAGCAATGCATCACGATGATATTAGAACGGAACAATTTCAGGGAGATTTGAATTTGAGGAGTTTGATTACTAGGCTTTCTAGAAAAGATAAAGAAGATGTAAGATTGAGTCAGATGAGGAGTGAGGGAAAAGAGCCGCTCGCCGCCGAAAAGCCTTTAGCAGCCACCGCCTCAATATTGACCAATCTTGAAGAAGCAAGAGCACATCTTGCGGCTCAGGTCGAAGCAGGTGCTATTACAGCAGAAGAACAAATGGTTCAAGACGAATATTTACAGAAGGTAAAAGATTTGCTTTTAGGAATGGGACATATATTTGAAAGGTGCCCTAGATACCAACTTAACTATTTGAGTTTTGTCGCTGAAAAATGGAGCATGTTGTTACATCAATATGCTGACGCCACTGAGAAAATTTATAGTCATACTCGTAGCGAAGCCTATTTAGCTTATGCAGAGCTAGTTTTGCTTGAGTTCAATGCTGCTATATATATTGCCTCCCAGGCATGGTCTTCAGTCGAGGAATATACTGAATATTTTAATGGGAGACCACATTTCGTGCGTGTATATAAAATTGATAAGTTTATACCAGAATGGGTTATTGAGTATGGCCCTAACCAAGATGGATTTGTCTCACGGGTATACTTCAATCCGTATGGATGGGAAGATATTGATGTAATGTTGCGAGCTTATCAATCAGCTCGATTGACAGGTCCTGCAATTGTTGCTTTTCAGCACAAATTGGAAGAATTAGGAATAGAGCCGGAACGAGGTTACCATCATTTTATTTGTGCCATTGAAGCTCCACTTTTTCTTCCAGGAAAGGATGCAGGGCTTTGGTATAAACGGTTTAATGAAAATGCAACTAGAATGGCCATAACTCAGCTTGGTCTTGTGGCTTCGAGTGAAAGAGTTTTTGCTGAATATACACGAAACATTGAATCGTGGATTAGACATTTGATACATGAACTTGGGCATCGTGCGGAAGTATATTACAATGTACAATCTAAGATCCCAGAGTGGTATCAAGAAGGGTGTCATAATGCCAAGTTTTGGAGTGGGGCGTATGACTGGCTATTTTTACGTGACCTTATTCTTGGCGAACCCATTGTAAGGTTAGATCGAATGGCGGGTTTTCCAGGAGGCCCTGCGTATCCGCATGCAACTCTCTTCTGCGATTTTGTTGATGATGTCACAGATGGAAGATTGGCTAAAGGTTGGGTTGAGATTGAACGTAGAGTTGGTCGAGAAGGTCTAAGCTTTGAACAGGCCTTTGAGGCAGTTATTGGTCACCCCTTACATGAGTTAATGAATCAATTCTATGATCAACTGATTCCTCTCGCAATTCAAAGTGTAGATCGCGTTGTTGAATTAGAATATGAACGTGATGCGATAACAGAGGCTACTGGCATAGATGTTTCTGGTATGAGTGTCGAAGAGATAAGGGATCTGTTACGAGGAAGCCTTCAACTCATTAATGCAGTCTTATTCGATGGCAATGAAGTTGTTGATAACTTAGGTAGTTTTTCAGATGCTTACAAAGCAAGGAGAAGGGATGAGATATATATAGTTGTTGCAAGAAGCGAGGAAGAGATGGGACAGATTGAAGCAGAGTTAGGAATCATTGGCTTGAATCCTCAGAGTGATTATTTAAGAGTAGTAGTATTAGGTGTGCCTGCATTAAAAGATTATAATGCTATGCTTAGTGCTATAGAGACTGGCGAGATATTTGAGAATTTTAGGGTTATAAGAGGAAGAGATATAGGCAAATCCCGTAAGCATTTAAGAGAAGGTGCATTACAAATATAAATATAAATTGTGTGTTTGACAGATTTAATAAAACATGGTATTATTTGCAATGAAAGGTTAGAAAAAGGTATAAGATGGGACTTATTGAGGACTTAAATGAATATCGCTTAAAAAATAAAATCTCTCAAGAAAAGCTTGCAGAAATGTTAGGAGTAAGCTTTCAAACTGTTTGGCGTTGGTTTAATGGAAAATCCCAGCCTAGTGAGATTCAAGAATACGCAATTAAAGAACTGCTGAAAAAACAAAAGTAAATTTTTTTATCTATTGATGTTATAAAATGATATACGATTTAGTAAAAAGGTATATAACGCTAGGTAACACAAAGAGAGGGAGAGAATAATGGGCATAGTAAGAAATAAAGATATTGTTGGCTATCGGCTTGGAGATGAAATTGTTTGTTCAGACTGTACAATAGACCGCGAGAGAAATAGCACAAAGGAAAAAGACGTTATCCTTCAAGAAGAAATTGAAACAGAAGATGCGATCTATTTTTGTGACCGCTGTCAAAATAGAATAACTTAATAAGGAGATAGAAGAAAGTGTATAAACGCTATTATTGGAACTTAGTAGTTTGCGGCCTAATACTCTGGCTATCACCAATACTTTTATGTTACTACTTAATAAAGAGATTTGGATGTATTAAAGGACTGTTCCTTATAATTTTAATAGCAGCTCTGTTTATATTGTGTGGCAGTCGCTCTGACCCTGCAACCACTCACAAGAGTATGCGTTACGCTGCGATATATCGTAGAGCTTCAACATCCTCGGCCATACTCCCAGAGTATGCGTTACGCTGCGACATATCGTCGCGTTTCAGTGTCCCTGGCCATACGCCCTGTGCCATAGAATCCTCAGATTATTGTAACTTTTTCAATATCTTCGGCCATACTCTTATCCCCATGCGATACTGACCACTCTGCCGACGGCCCGGTCTGCCTGTAGCCAATCCTAGCCACCTTACAAAGGGATTTGTAGACAGCCTGTGGCTCTTTATGTCTTCGGCAGAGCCGAATACACACACCAAGAGCTATTTACAAAAAACACAGAAAAAACCGACTTTTCGCAATTACTTGAAAATATAGAAATTACATAAGGCGGGGCGTGGCGCAGTTGGCTTAGCGCACCTGAATGCAAGAATTGTCAAATTAAGGTGTAGTGATAATAAAGGATAATATAGGATAATAGATGATGTTGAAGTAGCTAAGAAATGCGCTAATGAACAGACAATGAGATTAAAGTAGCTAATAGAAGATAAAAATTGACTAAAATAGATTAAACTTGCCTAAAATCCTCTAGATTTCATACAAAATTTCTCCTTGCCCTTGACAAACTAGATATTATGTGATAATCTTTTAAAGCCGTTTCCTTAAAAATGGTGTTTTTTTAAGGTATAAAGCTAATATTGGATAATCACGGCTATATTAAAATGCAAACAGGATTAATGACAATTAAAGATGTAACAGATTATCTTAAGATTAACAGGATGACTGCGTATAAGCTTGCCAAGGAAGGCCAACTGCCTGCTGTGAAGATAGCGGGTGAGTGGAGATTTGACAAGACCTTGATAGATAATTGGCTGAAGGAAAAGTTTAATATCCCAAGAGTGCTAACTGAACACCTTAAGGAAGGCGAGGGTAAGACAGTCTTGATAATAGATGATGAAAAGGATATATGCGATTTCTTTTCCTACCTTCTTGGGCAGGAAGGTTATTGCGTGGAAAAGGCGACCAACGGGCAAAAGGCGCTGAACATGGTTAAAGAGAAGAGGCCTGACCTGATCCTTCTTGATTTAAAAATGCCGGGCATGGACGGCTTTGAGGTGCTGGAGGAGCTAAAGAAGATAAACGGCAGGATACCTATAATTATATTGAGTGACTACGGAGAGCTGGATCTGAGTATCAAGGCAACCCGGTTAGGAGCGCATAATTGCATAACAAAACCTTTTAATCTCGAAAAGACAAAAAGAGCGATAGAAGAGGCAATAGAAACCGTTTAAAGGTGTCTATATATGTTACTTTTTATTAGATTGATCATAGGAATCGCCAAGTCTTACTGCGGGGATATAGTAAAACTCGCCGGGCAAAGAAGAAAAAAGAGAAGATGCATCTCCCTTTTTTTTAAGCGGACGATCGATCTTGTATTTTCTTTCATCGGGCTGATTTTCTTCAGCCCTCTCATGTTGATTGCCGGCATAATGGTGAAGCTTAACTCTCCCGGGCCGATTATCTATAAACAAAACCGCACTGGCATGGACGGCAAAGTATTTACTATGTATAAAATCAGGACAATGGTCAGAGACGCTGAATTATTTACAGGGCCTATCTGGAGCAAAAAGGATGATCCGAGGCTTGTAAAAAGGGGCGACTTATTAAGGAAATACCATATTGACGAACTTCCCCAGCTTTTTAATGTCTTAAAAGGTGAGATGAGCTTAGTGGGGCCTAGGCCGGAAAGGCCTGAGATAATAGAAAAGTTAGAATCCGCTATCCCTGATTATAAAACAAGATTTACTGTAAAGCCAGGCATAACAGGATATGCCCAGATACTGCATAAATATGACGAAGAAATGAGGGACGTGCGCCTAAAGTTGAAATACGAGATCTTTTATATCAAGAAGATGTGCGTCCTGATGGACATTAAAATAATATCGAAGACATTAGTAACGATACTTATGGGCAAGGGAGAATATCAAAGAAAAAAAGGGGTAA
>JBDRBM010000040.1:0-4709 GCA_043822665.1 Candidatus Omnitrophota bacterium | reverse complement strand
GCCATAAATTGGCTAAATAAAGACCTTGGCAAAAACGGCAGATAAAATGCTGCGCCTGTAAAAAGGATAGGCGCTGTTTCTCCTGCGGCACGCGCCAATCCTAAAATAGTGCCTGTAAGCATGCCAGGGATAGCATATGGCAATACATTTGTCTTAATAGCCTGCCACTTGGTAGCACCGAGCGCCAATGCGCCTTCTCTATATGAATCTGGCACACCTTTTAAGGACTCTTCGCTCGCAGTAATAGTCCAGGGAAGAGTCATAAGGCCCAGGGTCAGGCCTGCTGACAAAATAGATGTACCTAAGTGCATCGATTGAACAAAAAGAACCACCCCAAATAGGCCATATACAATTGAAGGCACGCCTGATAAATTCCTGATAGACATCCGAATCAATCTCGTTATCTTGCTGTCTCTGGCATATTCATTTAAATATATAGCGCAACCCATACCCAACGGCACTGCCAAGATTGCGGTAATAATTGTGACTAAAACAGTGCCCACAATGGCAGGCAAAATACCTCCTTCTGTCATGCCTTTTTTTGGCATTGAACTCAAGAACTCCCAGCTTATCTTGCCTGCGCCTTTACTGACAATATCATACAGGATAGTTATGAGAATCAAACCAACGATTCCTACAGATATTTTTAGTAAACTAAATCCCAGTATTTCCCTCACGTGCTTACCAGTCATTTCGCCTTTCTCTCATATTTATGCAGGATAATGTCTGAACCCATGTTTACAATAAAGGTAATTATAAAAAGAACCAGGCCGATGCCAAAAAGGGCATAATAGTGAGCTGTGTTATATGGGACTTCGCCTAATTCAATGGCAATGGTGGAGGTCATTGTCCGCACAGAATCTAAAAAGTTCCTGGGCATTGCCGGTGCGCATCCAGTTGCCATAAGGACTGTCATTGTTTCACCAATCGCTCTACCCATACCAAGCATGCAAGCCGCTATTATGCCTGATATAGCAGCTGGGATTTTTACTCTTATAAGTGTCTGCCAATGAGTCGCACCTAACGCCAGGGAAGCCTGGCTATACGATTTAGGTACACTCTTCAAAGCGTCTTCAGATAAACTGACAATTGTAGGCAAGGCCATCACTGCTAAAAGAACAGATCCATTTACTGCATTCAGCCCATTATGCAAACCAAAAATCTTGGCAATGAGAGGGCCTACCAAAACAATGCCTAAAAAACCTATAACAACAGAAGGAATCCCTGCCAATATCACAATGATAGGCTTGGCTATCTCTCTTACGCGAGGACTGGCTACATCAGATAGATACGCTGCTGTTCCTATGCCTAAAGGTATGGCTATCAAAAGCGCGCCTGAAGTAACCATAAGCGTGCTTACCAGCATAGAAACAATTCCATAGGAAGATTTTACATATGAAGTAGGGTTCCAGCTCGCACTAAATAGAAATTGGCGCAAGCTTATTTCCTTAAAAGCAGGGATTGCAGTAAAAACCAAAAGCGCGAATATCCCCAAAAGCACTATTACTACCAGCAGGCCATTAAAGAAAAAGATACTGTGTATTATTTTTTCTTTATATTTTTTTAGCATCATTGATATTGTTCGAGTGAGCCAACAAATATTCTTCTCGACTATACTCGAGGAATATTTGTTGGCGAATCGAGAACTACAGTTGATTCTTAAAACCCGGCTTTGTTATTAAACCCGGCATATTCATCAGGTATAGGGAAAAATCCCTCTTCCTCCACTACCCTCTGCCCAGCTGAGCTTAATTCAAACTCAATAAAATCGTAAAGGTCCCCTTCTGGGGTACCATTAATATACTGATTAAGGGGTCTGGCAATTGGATACTTTCCGCTCTTTACATCTTCAGAGTTCAGGGGACTTGTATAGTCAGTACCTGGCCTGGATGCGACTTTTACTATTACGAGTTCATTGCCTGCATCCTTTACATAACCCACGCCTACATAACCGATGCCAGAGGAATCTTGTTTCACTGCCTCTACAATCTGTGCATTGCCATTCATATGGTTCATCCTCTGTGAGTAATCTCCTTTTAACACCGCGTCCATAAAGAAGACAAACGTTCCTGAATTAGACTGTCTTCCATAAAGAGTAATTGCCATATCATCTCCACCTACGTCCTTCCAGTTAGTAATTTCACCGCGGAATATTTTCCCAATCTCATCCATAGTTAGTTTATTAACCGGGTTCCTAGGGTTGGTGATTACGCTCAGACCATCTATAGCAATAACTACTCTTTTTGGCTGAACACCTCTCTCGTTTGCCTGAGTTATCTCCTTTGGCTTCATTAAACGAGAGGCATTAGCAATATCACACTTTCCATTAATCAATGCAGCAATTCCTGTTCCTGAGCCGCCGCCAGTAACCGCAATATACTTTCCGGGATTCTTTTCCATATAGACCTCAGCCAACCTTTGCGCAAGATTTATCAAGGTATCTGAACCTTTTATCTGGAGCATTTTTTGAGCATTGGCATTACCCGTCGTAAAGATTAGCAAGGCGCTGATTATTCCTAAAGTTTTTAAATACCGTTTCATAGCTGCTTCCCTCCTTTTTTAATATAGTTTAAGTTTCGATTGTGACAATTGTGTGACAAAAATGTGAATTCTTTATAAAATCTTCAAAACTTCATTACTACATCGGCCTGTAAAACCTGTTGCTCATTACTCGAACCCAGACTGTGGTCAGAAACACCGGATAGAGTTTTTATAGGTTCCATAAAATAGTAATCAAGCCCTAAGGTGACGTTTTTACCCAAGCCATACTCAAAAACTATCTCATGGCCTTTCACATTAGTGTCACCGTCATAGGCATCAGAATCAGGCAAGGCATCAAGCCATGCATCCCGCTCAAGACGTCTATATATGTACTTTGCCTGCCACTCCCCCTTCTTTTCTACTTTTTTATCTCCAAACTTAAAACCAGCTACATAGCCGTCATTGTCATTTTTTGGGTCAAAGGCACTTACATACTCACCAAAAAGGCCGCTATAAGGAACCATTCCGCCAAAAGGTTTTTTTATACCTAATTCAAAGGCAGGGCTTATTGAATCATAATTATACTTATGATTTGCCCCTGATAAACTATTGGTGTTCGCGGAATTGTCAATATCATAGCCCTTGGAATCAATGTAATAATAAGTAGCGGCAGCCTTTAAACTTACGTCTTCACCAATCTCCCATTTTAACCCTGGCTGGGCATAACTCATCCATGGCTCCTTGGATTTACTGCTTGACTCATCGATCACAAAAAATCCTGTATTCATAAAAAGATCGATACCTTCCATTCCTTTAGATAATACTAGAGCTGCTCCTTCTGGGTTTATGTCACCATCCCATAAAAGATCAGTAGGCTCCCAGAGAATGGGCTTACGTTCCATTTTACCGCCAACAACGCTTAACCATGGCGCCGCAGTATATTGCGCATACATATAATCCAGGTTTATACCTTTGCTGGAAAACGTATCCTGTAACGTTTGATTGGTTGAACGCGGATCACTGCTCCCGGATGCAAGCCCTGCAGCGATTTTCCACTGACCATTAACCTTTGATTCTATACCAAGCCTGAACCTGACTCTTTCCCTGTTGCGGCCAGACACTGAATCCAGGTCTTTGTCATCATACTGATACCTTAATCTTAAGTCGCCTTTCAATTTGGTCCTTTGAACCCAATCTGGAAGCGCATAGGATTTACCCTGAGCCAAATCCTTTGCTACCTCTTGCTTAGTCTCATCCAGAATAATCTGTGCTTCAACCGGGGAGAGGATCCCTTTTTCAACCAGCTTATCCACGAGGACATCAACCTCTCCTGCGAAAAGAGCTTTCCCTGTAATCATCATCAGGAACGCTGCTGAAATTAAAATAACATAGACTCTCTTCATTTCTCTTCCCTCCTTGTTTTTAATTGTGCGTGCACAATTTTCTAAGTTGACATACATTTGTTGCTATGCGCTTCAAAGATTCATCGAAACAGTCATCCTTGATCCTATCCGAATTCTCGATAGTATCCAATACAGTCTTTAAGGTACTGAGTTGAGTTCGAAGATGACCCGCAATAAAATCTTTACGTAAGCTCGACATCTTTTCCATTTCCCATCTCACCTCCTTTCATTATTTCTTAAGGAATTTTAAAACCTCATCCGCACTTTCTTTGCAGAAGCGGTAATAAAGAATACCCATCGTGCCAAATAATACTAAAATAAATAAACCCAAACCGATCATCTTAATCCAAATCTTCCCTTTCTCATGTAAAAGTATAGATTATGCGTGTGAAGAAGAAATTACAGGCAAGTGAATTCTTTGTGAAATGTAGAATAGAGAGATTTTAAAGAAATGGGGCTTTTTAAGCCTTGGGGATGGTAAAACTAAAAGTGGAGCCTTGACCTAATACACTTTGAACGGATACTTCTCCATTGTGAGCTTGGACAATGTGTTTAACAATTGAAAGACCTAAACCAGTTCCACCTAATTCGCGGGAGCGCGCCTTATCTATGCGATAGAAACGCTCAAAAAGTCGAGGCAAATCTTTTTCCGAAATACCAACGCCTGTATCTGAAACATCTACTTGGACAAAGGCATTCTTTTCTCTAGCCGCTATAATTACTTTTCCTTTTTCGCGATTGTATTTTATAGCATTATCTATGAGATTTAATAAAACCTGTGCTATTCTTGCCTCATCTGCCAAAATATTGGATATATCTGTAGGT
>JBDRBM010000039.1:0-4800 GCA_043822665.1 Candidatus Omnitrophota bacterium | reverse complement strand
TCTTTATGTCGCTAACATCACCCATATATCCAGAAGGAATAAAATGGTTCAGTATGGCGCCTCTATCCGAATATACATAAAAAGGCAGATCCTCCTGTTTCTTGCCCTCGGGCTTCATTGTTGCATCTGCTATGAATTTGATATCATCAATATAGAAAGTTGCTCCTTTTGGATTGGAATCTGCATTAACAATCCAACTAAAACCACCGGAAATATACGCTAAGTCTTTTCCAGCAAGATTAATTGTATATTCTTTCCACGTATCAGTTAGTTCAAAAGGACCAAAAACAACTTCTATTGAGTCAGGATAAAGTCCTTTGATTCCACCTACCATTATTTTATCAATTATCTCTCCACCTTTTTCGCCTTTAATCCAAACGCTCAACTTTGTCATTCCCGTAAGATCAAAACCACCTTTTTTTGAACCCCAGTTATTAGGTGGATTCTGCCAATATATACCTGTCCAGCCCTGACCTTGTGACCTTTTGGCATTATATACAACCCTTATACAAGTCGAGCCTGAATTAGGTTTACCCATATGCTTATCGTCCATAGAGACATCCGCATAATCTCCCATATAGCCAGATGGAATATAGTGGTTATCTGGAGAATTGGCATCAGTATATACTTTAAAAACTTTCGCATCCGCTGCTAAGGCACTGCTACTAAAAATAGCCAGGCCAATTACTAAAAGCAAGCTGACAATCCTTTTCATAATTTAACCTCCTTTTCTTATTTGTTTTTTGGTTTTTATTTTAACAAGATTAAACTTTTTTTAAAGCTTATTTTATCTGTTTCAACAAAATTCTTACCACTAAAATCAGTTAAATTTATTTGCTCGCCCTCCTTCCTTCAATGAGCGCGTAACTTATGGAATGAAATGAGCATAAGTTACTGCGCGAATTGAACCCCGCCCTCTAGGCGGAATAATTAAGTTATCAACCAACTTTACTTTATATACTTATTGGAACCAAAACCTCCACCCGAATCGGCTTAGAGGGCGGGGTAAATTCAGACAACACTTTATGTTCATTACGTTCCATAAAGTGTGTCTTCATTTATTCCAAATTTCTTTATACATATAGTAACTTTTTCTCAATTGCCTCAAAAATGGACTTAATGCTCCATCGCCCTGACCACACAAGCCAAGCCATTCTTCATACATGAAACCATCTGGAAATGGCCCACTAAATAATCCTTTTTTATCGTGAAATGAAGGTTCGTAACCCTTCCACCATTCATCTAAATATTCAAAAACAAAACCGCCTAGTGCATTACCTACACCCTGACCGCCAGCCATATTATCCTGAATATCCTGCCAACAACCCATAAGATAATCTGCCTGTGCCTGTTCCGCATCTTCTTTAGTCATTCCTCGTGCAAAAGCAGGACAGCCGTACTCGGTAATAAAAACCGGCCTATCGCATAAATCCTTTACCTGCTGCCAAAGTGCGCCAAAACCATAATCACCCCTATAGGCATTTGTCCCGAAGATATCTACTTCTTCGGCAAGGTTTGCAAATTTATCCAGGTATAAGACATCTCCACTGGCTATTGCCACAGGATGCTCACTGTCCAATGTTTTTATAAGCAGCGCTGCCTCGTTGCAAAATTTAAAAAAGGCCTCTGGATTTTTATCGGCATTACAAGCGACGCCGTATACATTTTCGTTTCCCAAAAGCCACGTCAAAATATAAGGCTCATCTTTAAACTCCACAACCATCTTTTTTACAGATTCAAGCATGTTCTTTTGTTGTAAAGGATCAGCATAGTCGGTTCCCTCAGACCACTCAGCACCTGAACCTATGGCATATTTACCCAAAAAATCACCCATTACAACCATTATTCCATAGTCGTTATAAAGCTTTCTCAGCAATTCTTTGTTGACTACAAAAGGCTGGTGGTAAATCCTGATAGTATTTACGCCCATATCTTTGAGTAACTTAAAATCACCAACGGAAGGTTCATCAGCATCTTGTTTTCCATTAGCGTTCTTATCCACAAATGCATCATAAGGCCCATCGCACTTTCCATTCTCGTTATAATCATTCTCCATCCAATTTGTCAAAGAGTGGTCATCTGGACTTTGTCCAACTTTTACCGGTGTGTAAGTTATACCTTTGATTATAAATGGCTTCTCATTAACAACCAATTGCCAATCTCCATTTTCATATTGTTCTAATTTTATATTACCCCAACCCTTTATTTTTTTTATTTTTCCCTTTGAGCTCTTTTCTTTCAAAAACTTATTTACTTTATCAAGCAAACCACTAGCCCAGCAGTTACCTATAATTTTACCAGGATTTACTACAAAAATATCATTTGCAATGTCTTTATCGTAACCGTTGATTACTTTAATTTCAGCATCAACTAATTTCATATTTAACTTTGGGTGTGTTTTGCATAAATGCTTTATTTTTGCTATAGCTGCCTGTCCAACATACCAAGGAGTTTTCCAATAGGTCCAACCTATTGAGCTAGGATAATGCACAACAATCGCATAATAAGCCTTTATAGCATGCTTGTACAAACCAGCCTTTTCTAATATCAAACCTAGATAAAACAAGCTTGTACCTTTGGGCTCAGGAAATAAGGCCCATTTAAAGAATGCAGCCTCTATATCCTTTGAGTGTATAAGGTCCCAATGGCTATCTTTTAGCCTGCCTTCTTTCTTTGCTTTTTCAAAATTCGGATGCCAGCGTACACTAGTAGTATTAGGATAAACGCCCTCACCTGCTGCCGCAGCTAAACCTGCCTGGTTTTTTATTACATATTTATATGAGTCAGTACCTATGCCTTGGAACTCTCCATATTTCTCATAATCAATGATATCTTCCTTCCCAGGATCATGTAGTTTTAAAGTCGTCACAATTCCTTCTCTCTCTGGCTCTTTCTGTGCTTCTTCAATTGCCTTTATGCCTTTCTCTAGCTTGTCTAGCGTTGATTGAGCTGCTACTGCCACTTTCCAATACCATCCTCTAGGATCCCAGGCTTGAGCAAAAGGATATTTTTTAATCAAATCCCGACAAGCCTGTTTAGCCTCTTCTTTTTTCTCTTGTCTTACCAATGCTTCGATCTTTACAAACAAACACGTAGCCACATCATTAAGACTCTTATATAAATTAATCTTATCTTGAGGAGGGAAATCGCTTAATGCAGCCTGCAATCTATCGGCTTCTTCGCCGTATTTCTTTACACACTCCTCTACTAAATTATCTAACAAAACGTAATCTTTTAAACTCAAAATCCTCCAAGCCTCAGCCACACAATCCTTCTCAACGACTTCTTCCTGAGCAAAACATAAAGAAGAAATCAATATAGATGCACAAAACCCTAACACCAAAAACCTAAACCCTAAATAAATCCAAAATCTAAAATCCAAATTTTTCAAACCAATATTTTGAATTTTGAATTTTGATAATTTGAGCTTGTTTACCCCTCGTTGCACTAGGGACTCCTCTAGGAGCACCGAGCTAAAGCAAAGTGGGGTTTTGAGTTTTGGATTTAGAATTTTCATTTTTGTCTTTCTTCTTCTGCTCGTCTTTCTTCTCTTCGCTTTTCCACCTGCGCGCGAATTTCATAAGCCTTATCTTCAGTGATTGAGAAAGTCTTAATGACGAACAAGGCCGCTATTGAAGTCACAATCGGAATACCAATATCACACAAGCGCATATTGAACAACGCACTTGTTGACTGGCCGAGACCTAATGCAACATTAAAGCCAGTTAGATTCAAAAGGAATCCGGATATAACCGATGATAGTGCAACTCCCACCTTTACCATCCACCAGTAGATAGCCCCAAACATACCTTCTCTACGTGTGTTAGTTGTAAGTTCGTCAAAATCAACAACATCTGCGACCATGGAGTTAACTAAGGTGAAAAGTGACCCCAGACCGAATCCCATAAATGGAGCAGCAATCAACAGCAAGTACGGATGCTCAGGGCTATACCCAATCCATTTCAAAGCATAACCAATGATTGAAAGAGGAATAGTGATAAAAAATGTGTTTCTTTTCCCAAACTTTCTGGACAGCAATGTGGTCACGTAAATGGCGCCCATAGTACAAATAGCGCTGAATGTTCCAAAGCAACCAAGTAAAAGACCACCATTTGCATAGGCTTGATCGAGAACAGGAGCATTCCCAAAGACATAGAAGAAAACAACATAGATAGTAAAAGCTGATGCACACATGAATCCGCCAAAAATCAGTAAGGTAAATATGCACAGTTTGCGGAATGGTTTATTTTTAAGAGTGATGAAACCTCCACCAAAGAAGTTTTTCATCACATTCATAGCTCCCTTGACATCAGGCTTTGGTAAGTTCTTGAAGTATTCTTTATTAAAGATAGCCGGAAGAATACCACACACAACAATAATGGCACCAATAATGATGGCCAGAAAACGTCCGCCATAAACGATATCTGGGAACCAGGTCTGGTTGTGCATAATGGCCCAACACCAAGGAGCGATCAGCCAGGGGAGTTGACCGATAAGATTGCTGGCTCCCTGTAGGCGTGTGCGTTCATGATAGTCGGGTGTCATTTCATAGCCGAGGGCAATCCAGGGAATTGAAAAACAAGTGAATCCAAGGAAAAAGAGAAGTTGGAATATTCCGAAGTATAAGACATAAAAGATTTCGCTATGCCCCTTATAGAGTTGGAACATCAATGCGTAGCAGGTTCCACCAGCAATCGCCCCTAAGAATATCAGCGGTCTGCGGCGTCCCCAGCGGGTGCGTAAATTATCAGAAATGTATCCAGTTATAGGGTCTGATATGGCATCGACAATACGGGGAAG
>JBDRBM010000038.1:0-2303 GCA_043822665.1 Candidatus Omnitrophota bacterium | reverse complement strand
AGACCAACTTTTACAAGGGCATTGACAACGTGACCATCCATACCGTTGAACATGATATCGTCCTCACCCAGGACATTATCTTTGACTACCTCACGACCGGGAAGAAAAGCCCGGTCCTGAAATTGAATTATTGAACGGGCTTAAATAATAGTTTTCCATTGAGGTGACTAATAAAGATTTCATTGTAGCCTGCCATTGCTCTAACGCTACCCCTTGTAAATAAATATTATTTAATGATCCTGATACAACTGCAAGATTAACAGGGGCTATATTTTTAGTAATTTCATAAATGAGCGCATACATATCTTTCATAAGATAGCTTGTTTTTGGTGTAATACTCTTTTTGATAAACCCCCTTTTTCCCTTTATAAGGAGATCAACTGTATCGCCTGGATTTCTTCTCTCATATATTAACTCAAATAATTGAGCACGGTTTTTGATTTCTATGTCATCAATACCGATTATTATATCTCCAATAAGGAGATTGGCTTCGAATGCAGAAGATTTATTAGATACCATGTAAATTTCTATTTCTTTGTTAGCATTCTCTATCACGTAGATGCCGAAAATTGACCTTTTCACAAAAGATTGTGGATTTGTTTGGATTAGAGTTTCTAATATTTCAGAAGATTGATCTTCTTCCTCTCTCTTGTTTGATAATATTTTGTCCGTCTCTTTTTCGATAAAAGCTGTACCTGTTTTCTTGGTTGAGAGTGATTGAGCATAAATTTTGACTTTTGGATCTTTATTAAACAATTCAATGTCTCTTCTCACTGTTTCTGCAATTACCTCTTGCATCATTTCAGAAGTTTCCTTTTTATACGGATCTGAAGCCACTCCGAGAGTAAGTACCCCTAGGAATGCAGAGGGTGTTCGTGAAATAAAATCTCTATTCATTATCTTTTTTTCGGTTTCATATACAAGGGCAAGGGGCATTTTATTATTGTCAATAAGCCTCATCCATACTCCTAGCTCATAATTCCCAGTTTTTGTGAAACCTGCCGAATAATAGACAAATGCATCAGGGGAGTCTTTTGTAGTGGGCATCTCTTCCTCTGGGATTAATGTAACTCTTGTAAATGCCTGATTCAGATAATATTCAATTAAATTCTCAAGAGCAGGATATAGTTTGAGTTTAATTGGGCCTAATGCGTCGTTAAATACTAGCTCTCTTGATTGATTTTCTTTTGTAATTACGAGACCAACATGCATATTTAACTTTGTAAATGCTGATGATGAGGCTGAGGATGTTGTTATAGGCGAGAATGTCATTTTGGTAGAATAGGGCGTTGCACATCCGAATAGACAAAATTGTATTAATATCAGAAAAATGTACTTTTTATATTTAGGATTCAATATCTGAACCCAGTCATTGCGCGGTAGTAGCCATGAACAAACAAACCCCGTGCTCTCTTGAGAAACAGTGTTGAATGAACAATCCATAGCGCCCTCAAGCGTGGTTAACGGGTTTGAAACTCTGACTTAAATTGCCCTATGTATTGATTTTTAGTATCACGCCTTACATTAAAAATCTACTATAAAGGAGAGTGCCATGAATTTTTTACTTCAAGGAAGGAAAACATTTTAGACAAGTATCCTTAAATTCGGATTAACCCTTTTATAAAATCGGACATTTATAGGCGAATGTATCTATAAGACCCCCACCCCATAAATTTGACCTGTACCCCCCCCGGCTTCGGTCAGGGGATGACCACGGATGCACGCCACGGCTTACGAGGATGCCCCAGGACGGGCGATCCCTGCCGAGGATGATGTCCAGCATGCCGACCTTGTCATGACACCCACGGACGCGCGGGATATGCTTGTCAATTTAATTGGACAAAGAATGACTAAGCAACAAGGGCACCCGACGACATGCGAACAGACCAGGATCATCCGGCATGGCAAGAACGAACCCGGATCACCGACACAAGACAGAAACCCTGGGGCGGAATCCCTGAGGTTTTTTGTGGCCTGAAAAATTCCCAAAGTGGTAAAGGAGTGGTAAAAATGGCCTGACAAGGGAAAAAGGAAAGGGCTTGACGGGTGTTTTAGATGCCGCAAACCCTTGTTTTTATTATGGTGCCCCTGCCGCGATTCGAACGCGGGGCCTGCGGATTAGGAATCCGTCGCTCTATCCTACTGAGCTACAGGGGCGATCCTGTTGGAAGGAAAATCCATTTAACACGCTTTTCGGCAGGCGTCAATACGAGGCAGGAATAAAAAGCTTGACAGAGAATTCGGAGGCCTGTGGGGCCCCGTAGCAGGACACCACAAGCCTCGCAGCAGCTATTCAATTGCTG
>JBDRBM010000037.1:0-3467 GCA_043822665.1 Candidatus Omnitrophota bacterium | reverse complement strand
ATTTACCAAAAAACTTATCCACTTATTCACATTATAAACAAAAAGAAAAGGTAGCCAAAAGAAAAAGGACTACTACTACGTTTAACCAAAAGCGGACAGATCACTTGTTAGAAAAAGCGGACATCTTGACTATTTAGTTACACGAAGGGCAGATTTTGCTTGACAGCCGGGTTATGTGCGGTAAAATAAAATCACAATAGAAGAACCGCGCGACTGGTGTTGTTACATGGGAAACCATGGGGGAGCGCGTTAAAAAGGATATCAGTAAAACCGTACACCTGGGTTTTTAACCCAGGTTTTTTATTTTGTGCGTCAAGATGCACAAAATAATCCGCCAACGTTTTATGGCGGATAAATACGGGAGGTTAAAGATGTTTACACGAGGCAGGTGGGACAAGACCATAGACGTAAGGGATTTTGTTAACCGTAATTATACGCCTTATGATGGCGATGAATCGTTTTTATGCGGTCCTACAGAGCGCACAAAAAAGCTCTGGGATAAGTGCTTGAAACTTTTTGAAGGAGAAAAAAAACGCGGTGGGGTCTATGACGTGGATACAAAAACTGTTTCAACGGTCATAAGCCACGGCCCCGGCTATGTGGACAAGGAGCTCGAGATCATAAAGGGGCTCCAGACAGACGCGCCTCTTAAAAGGGCCGTGAAACCACTTGGCGGCATAAGGATAGTGGAAAGGGCCTGCAAGGATTACGGCTATGAACTTGACAAGAGCATAAAGGAGATATACCTTAAATACAGAAAGACCCACAACGACGCAGTCTTCGATGCCTACACGGAAGATATCTTAAATGCCCGTCGAGCCGGCCTTATCACAGGCCTTCCTGATAATTATTCTAGGGGCAGGATTATAGGAGATTACAGGAGGGTTGCGCTTTATGGCATAGATAGGCTGATTAAATCAAAGAGAAATTATAAAAAACTTCTCGAGGATTACCCCACCCAAGAATCTACGCGGTTAAGAGAGGAGGTAGCAGAGCAAATCCTGGCGCTCGAAGATATTAAGAAACTCGGTTCGATTTACGGGTTTGATATCTCAAAACTGGCTTCTAGCGCGCGCGAGGCTATACAATGGGTCTACATAGGCTACCTCGCTGCCATAAAAGAGCAGGATGGCGCGGCAATAAGCCTTGGAAGCGTCAGCAATTTTTTTGATGTATATATAGAAAAAGATATAAGGCGAGGCATATTGACCGAGGAAAAAGCACAGGAACTCATGGATGACTTTGTAATAAAACTTCGTCTCGTGAGGCACCTAAGACCAAAATCATACGCGGAGATATTTGCCGGGGATCCTATCTGGATTACAGAAAGCATAGGTGGCGTTGGTATCGACGGCCGCCACAAGGTCACAAAGACATCTTACAGGTTTTTCCAGACTCTTTTTAACCTGGGCCCAGCCCCAGAGCCAAATCTTACAGTGTTATGGTCAAGCCGCCTGCCTAAAAATTTTAAAATGTTTTGCGCTGATATATCAATAAAGACAAGTTCAATCCAATACGAAAATGACGATCTCATGCGGCTTATAGGCGGGGATGATTATAGTATTTCCTGCTGTGTATCACTTCTCAAAAACGGCAGTGAGATACAATATTTCGGCGCGAGGTGTAATCTGGCTAAGGTGCTTTTGTATGCCTTGAATGAAGGGAGAGACGAGATAACAGGCGAGAGGATAATACCTGAAATAGCGCCTTTAAAGTCAAACCCTCTGGATTTTAAAGAAGTAAAAGACCGTTTTCATCAGGTTCTGCGCTGGACTGTAAAGACATATGTTGAGGCATTGAATATCATACACGCGATGCATGATAAATATTATTATGAACGCTCTCAAATGGCCCTTCTCGATACAGAATTGACCCGATATATGGCATTTGGCATAGCAGGGCTTTCTGTGGTAGCTGATTCTCTGAGCGCCATTAGATACGCAAACGTAAAAGCCAGAAGAAACAAGAAAGGCATTGCAATTGATTTTGAGATAAAAGGGGATTTTCCGAAATTTGGCAATGATGATGATAGGGTGGACGGAAGAGCGGTTGACCTTGTTACAAGTTTTCTGGCAGAGCTTAAAAAGCACAGGCTTTACAGGAATTCCATACCAGCGATCTCGATACTTACGATCACCTCAAACGTCATGTATGGCAAAAAAACCGGAGCCACTCCTGACGGCAGGAAAAAAAGCGCGCCTTTCGCGCCAGGGGCAAACCCTATGCACGGCAGGGATGAAAGCGGTATACTGGCGTCTCTTAATTCTGTCAGCGCTATACCTTATACGGAATGCAGGGACGGGATATCCAACACATTTACGATTGTACCTTCTACCTTGGGAAAGTTGAAAGAGGAACGCATCGCTAATCTAATAGGGCTCCTGGAAGGATATTTTATCAAAGGCGCCCAGCACCTTAATGTAAATGTAATAGATAAGGATATGCTTAAAGACGCCATAAAGAACCCGCATAAATATCCTCAACTTACAATAAGGGTATCAGGGTATGCGGTGCATTTCAATAAACTGTCTTTAGAGCAGCAAAAAGAAGTGCTGGCAAGGACGTTTCATGAAACGATGTAGGCCGCATAGCGTAAAAGGTAGGATCCATTCTCTGGAAAGCTTTGGCACGCAAGACGGGCCTGGCATAAGATATATTATTTTTATGCAGGGATGCGTTGCGAGGTGCATGTATTGCCAGAATCCTGACACATGGGAAATAAAAGCCGGTACCCTCATGACCGCCAAAGAGGTGTTTGAAAAAATAGAACGCTGTTTACCATATATAAACTCTTCAAAGGGCGGCGTGACAATTTCAGGAGGAGAGCCGCTTCTACAGCCCGAGTTTCTGATAGGCCTTTTCGAGCTTTGCCGGAACAATTCAGTGCATACGGCAATAGATACCAGCGTCTTTTACCCAAAAGACATAGATCTAAAGAAAATAAATAAACTCATCAGCCTTACAGATCTTTTTATAGTGGATATAAAAGCCTCCAATATAAGTTTACACAAAAGCATTACATCGAGGGAATTAGAAGAAGCGCTTTCTTTTATAAAAAAACTCGAGAAAAAAAACAAGTCTTACTGGGTCAGGTATGTATTGGTACCGGATTTAAATGATTCTGACGAAGACATAGAAGGACTTAAGTCTATATTATCTAACTTAAAGAATTGCAAGAGGTTAGAATTTTTACCATACCATACACTCGGAAAACATAAATGGGAACACTTGGCCCTGAAATACCCGCTGGAGAATTTCAGGGCCGCTAATCAGGGAGACATGAAAAAAGCCCTTGTCAAGTTAGGCTATTGACGTAACAATAAAAATAGTAACAGTTCAGCTTTAAAAGAAGCCTGTCATTGCGATGCGCCTCAGGCGCAGAAGCAATCACCTCAAAGACAATCCTATCCAGCAGAAGTAAGCAATCCTATCTTGTCGTTCCGAGATTTAATAAAAGAACAGTTTTG
>JBDRBM010000036.1:0-18288 GCA_043822665.1 Candidatus Omnitrophota bacterium | reverse complement strand
ACCTTGAACATCTTAGACAACTCCTTGATCGGCCGCTTGGAAGGCTCCGGCGTTCCCAAAAGCTCTTACGGTCGTGTATTCACGCGTCGGACTTATCGTGGCCATAATGCGTATCCATTATTTAATGAAAGCTCAGTAGTTGGGACGAGAGAGGTATTAGTAAGAAAATTATATTAGAATGGGCAGTACGTGAGTTTTAACAGCAATCGTTATAAAATCTTTAAGAAGGAGGATAAATAGGTGAAGATATTGGATTTTTTAAACGAAAAGGCAATTTCAGCTGATTTGAAATCCGAAGACAAAAAGGGAGTCATACGGGAGCTTACCGACTTGTTAGCAGAAGCAGGGGAATTAAAGCCAAAGATGAGAGATTCTGTTATCAAGGTGCTTCTTAATAGAGAGGCTCTTGGCTCAACGGGTATTGGCCAGGGCGTTGCTATTCCCCATGGCAAATGCGAATATGTAAAAGAGCTAGTAGGCGCCTTTGGCATATCCAAGAAAGGTATTAATTTTGATTCACTAGACGGAGAACAGGCATACATATTTTTCCTCTTGCTGGCGCCAATAGAATCATCAGGGCCTCATCTCAAGGCCCTTGCGCGTATTTCAAAATTACTAAAAGACAAATATTTTAGAGATTCGCTTAAGAATACCGAAAACGAAAAGGCGCTTCTTAAGATTATCAAGGAAGAGGATCAAAGAAGGGCATGATTTACAAGCTGCAAAATTATGCGTAGATTAAAGTGGCTATATCCCGGGATGAAGATAAAGCGCTGGATTATGACATGCGGCATAGGGGTAGTCCTTGTCGCAGCCGGCTCTATTATAATAATGATTAAGAAATTCCCTGGTTCGCGCGGTCTGGCGATTTCTGTTATTGTGCTGGGCGCGCTTGTTACTATATATGGCATTAAACGGATGATGAAATCATTTATCAAAGTATTCTTGCCCCAGAGAGAAAAAGAACTTGTGGATATAATGTATCACCACAGACAGCTTGAGAAAGGGCCTAGGCTAACGGTAATAGGAGGTGGTACAGGGTTATCGGTTCTTCTGCATGGTTTAAAAGAGCTCTCAAGTAATATTACTGCCATTGTGACAGTTGCTGACGACGGAGGTTCTTCAGGCAGGCTCAGGGAACAGTTTGACATACTACCGCCCGGAGATATACGAAACTGCCTTGTTGCGCTTGCGGACGCAGAACCGTTGATGCGCGAACTTTTCCAGTTTAGATTTGGAAATGAATCCGAGCTGAAAGGGCATAGTTTCGGAAATCTTTTTATTACAGCGCTGTCAAAAGTGACAGGGGATTTTGACAAGGCCATAAAAGAGTCGAGCAAGGTCCTTGCGATAAGAGGAAAGGTGATACCTTCAACATTTGACAAGGTACAGCTTGTTGCCGAACATCAGAACGGCCAGAAGACAAAAGGAGAGACAAAGATAGTAAAACAGAGCTCCCCCATTAAAAGGGTGTATTTGGACCCGATAAATTGTAGACCGAGTAAGGAGTCTTTTGAGGCAATAGATGAAGCGGACGTAATAATTTTAGGCCCAGGTAGTTTATATACAAGTGTCATACCGAATCTTCTTGTGGGCGGCATAAGTGACAGAATAGCAGCGTCTAAGGCCCCCAAGGTTTATGTATGCAACGCAATGACTCAGCCTGGCGAAACAGATAATTATACTGCCTTTGACCATTTGAATACCATTGTCATGCATACACGGCCCGACATCGCCAATTACTGCATTGTGAATATAGGCAAGATCCCTCCGGAACTTTTAAAAAAATACGAAGGAGAAGGTTCATACCCTGTTCTTGCGGATTCTGACAGAATTATAGAGGAAGGATATAACGTGATAGAGGAAGATATTATAAACATAGAAGACTACATCAGGCACGATTCAAAAAAACTTTCGAAAATTATAATAGATCTCGCGTTTAAGGCAAAAGGCAAAAACGGCCATCGCTGAGAGGGAAATACAGAATGCTCATAGAAAAAAAATTAATCATCAAAAATAAACAGGGGCTGCATGCCAGGCCAGCCGCGCTTTTTGTCCAGATAGCAAACAAGTACGAAAGCGATATTATCGTCAGGAAAGGCAGGCAGGAGGTTAATGGGAAATCCATAATGGGTCTCATGACCTTAGCCGCTGAAAGAGGCAGTTTAATCTCTCTTAAGATAAACGGAGCTGATTCAAAGGAAGCCATGCAGGAGCTGGAACGGATCATATCAGGGGAGGAAGGATAATGAATCTAAAAGGCATACCGGCTTCGCCAGGAATAGTCATAGGAAAGGCCTTTCTGTTTGACGCCACCAGACGTTTTACAATACCCCCTAAAAAGGTAAAAGAAAATCTTATTCCTAAGGAAATTGCCCGGTTTGAAGAGGCTTTGATTAAAACGCGTTCTGAGATATTTGAGATCCAGAAAAAGATCGCAAAAGAAATGGGTTCACATCACGCAGAGATCTTTAATGCCCATTTACTAGTTCTGGAAGACAGGATGCTCATAGAAGAAGTGATAGGCAATCTTAAGAAAGAACGTAAGTGTGTAGAGTATGTATTTACCAATGTGCTTGAGAAATATATAAAAGTATTTTCCAAGATGGACGATGAGTATCTGAAAGAGCGTATCAGCGATATAGACGATGTAGGAAAGAGGGTTTTAAGGAATCTCTTGGGCGCCAAAGAGAAAACTCTGAGCGAGCTGAAGCAAAGGGTCATCGTAGTCGCGTATGACCTTTCCCCGTCTGATACAGCCACGATGCATAAAAAGAATGTAATGGGATTTATTACGGATATAGGCGGCCGCACCTCTCATACGGCGATTATGGCCAAATCTCTTGAGATACCCGCTGTGGTAGGACTTGAAAAGGCCACGACTAAAATTAAGGCTGGAGATATGCTTATCGTAGACGGTAACTACGGCATTGTAATAGTGAACCCAGACCCCAGGACCCTTAAGAAATATCAGGCGAAGCAGCACCAATTTGTTAAGTTTGAGAAGACGCTGGTCTCGCTTAAGCACGAACCTGCCCAGACGCTGGACGGCCACAGGATCGAGATATCGGCCAATATAGAATTGCCTGAAGAAATAGACTCTGTTATTTCACATGGCGCAGAGGGCATAGGTTTGTACCGTACGGAGTACTTTTACATGAACAGGCGCGACTTGCCCAGCGAGGATGAGCAATTCGAGGCCTATAAAAAAGTAATAACCAGGTTCGTGGAAAATTCTGTTGTGGTGAGGACGCTTGACCTTGGCGGAGACAAGTTTTTGTCCCAGCTTGAAGTGCCGCATGAGATGAACCCGTTTCTCGGTTGGCGCGCAATAAGATTTTGTCTTGCGAAACCTGAGATATTCAAAGTGCAGTTAAGGGCTATATTGCGTGCCAGCGCTTTCGGTAATATTAAGATTATGTTTCCAATGATATCAGGTATTGGAGAGTTAAAACAGGCTATTGGAGTGTTTGACGAGGCAAAGGAAGAATTACGCAAAAGACAAGTCAGTTTTAATGAAAATATAGAAATAGGGGCAATGATAGAGATCCCTTCCGCAGCGCTTACTTGCGACCTTTTGGCAAAAGAAGTGGATTTTTTCAGCATAGGGACAAACGACCTTATTCAGTATTCCCTTGCCATAGACAGGGTTAATGAAAAGATCGCATATCTTTATAAACCTACTCACCCTGCCGTATTGAGGCTTATAAAGAGTATTATAGACGCAGGCCACAAGGAGAATATCTGGGTCGGGATGTGCGGCGAGATGGCAGGAGAAGTCGCGCTAGGATTGATATTGCTGGGTTTTGGATTAGATGAATTCAGCATGAGTTCAGCAGCTGTGCCTGAAATGAAATATTTTATAAGAAATGTAAGACTTGAAGACGCGAAACAAGTGGCTGAGAAGGCATTGACCCTTTCCACAGGAGAAGAGATCGAGGAATTCGCCACGAACAGGCTTTATGAACTTGTTCCAAAGCTCAAAAAAACAGACAAAAAGACAAAGACATAAGAAAGGGGCCGGAAAGATGAACAAGATGGATAACCGAGATATTATTTCAAGATTGGATGCCTCAAATATGTTGAAGCTTATTTCAGGCCTTCCGGAGCAGTGCCGCGAAGCAAACGATATAGGTAAAGCGACAGATATATCAAAACCTGACCACAGAATTGACAATATTGTTTTCGCCGGTCTTGGCGGTTCTGCTATTGGCGCGGATGTAGTCAGGGTCTATCTGCAAAATGAATTAAAAATCCCAGTTACCATAAGCCGCAACTATACATTGCCGGATTTTGTCAATAAGAGCACGCTTTTATTCTGTTCCAGCTATTCGGGGAATACAGAAGAGACGCTTTCTTCGTTTGAAGATGGCCTTAAAAGAGGCGCGTTTATAATAACTATGGGCTCTGGAGGAAAGTTAAAAGAACGGGCCTTGAAAAATAATTTTACACATATTGATATACCAAAAGGGATCCCTCCCAGGACAGCCCTGGGTTATATGTCGATCACTGTACTGGCTATACTTACCAGACTCGGATTTATTACTCCAAAAGATAAAGAGATTGAAGACGCTTCTTCTACGCTTGCGGAATTAAGAGATAAGGAAATAGGATTAGATGTTGCTTTTGAGAAAAATATTTCTAAAAAACTAGCGTCAAAACTTTATGGGAAATTAGCCGTTATTTACGGGACCAACGATTCTACTGAGGCGGCGTGTGTCAGATGGAGGGGGCAGATAGCCGAAAACTCAAAGGCGCTGGCATCCAGCCATGTGCTTCCGGAGATGAATCATAACGAGATCGTGGGCTGGGAGTTTCCGAAAGATGCCTTAAAGGACATGAAGGTTATATTCTTGAGGGATAAAAACGACCATCCGAGGACAAAGAAACGTATAGAGATATCCAGGGATATAATAAAGAAATCCGGAGCGGAGATTTTTGAAATAGAAAGGAATGACGACGGGTTTTTAGCCAGGATATTCTCTTTGATATACATAGGTGATTTTGTCAGTTTTTACCTTGCCATATTAAATGATATCGACCCCACTCCGGTAAAAGAGGTAGATTATCTCAAAAGAGAGTTAGCAAAAGACTGAGCAAGGCACCGGGTAAAAATTATACTATGAAAGTTCTATTGTTAGCCGCAGGATATGCAACCAGGCTTTATCCATTGACACTCAACATGCCAAAGCCGCTTTTACCAGTGGCTGGGAAGCCGGTTATTGAGTATACCCTGGATATAGTGGAGTCATTAAACGAGGTTGACGAAATATTCGTTGTTACAAACCAGAAATTTGCCAGTCACTTTGAGAAATGGAGCAAAGGCTATAAAGGCAGGAAGAAGATAACCGTGGTAAATGACTATACTACGAGCAACAAAGACAGGCTTGGCGCGACAGGGGATATAGAATTTGTCGTGAGGGAGAAAAAAATAAAAGACGATTTACTTGTGTTTGCCGGAGACAATATCCTTAACGCGCCTTTGAGAGGCTTTCTTAATTTTTCCTATTCTAACAGGCCATATGTTTCCATTGGGCTTTACGACGTAAAAGACCTGACACTGGCCAGGAAATACGGGATAGTTTCAATAGACAAGGATAGCAGAATCACAGAGTTTTTGGAAAAACCGGCCAGTCCGCCATCCACGCTTGCGGCCATGTGCCTTTATTTTTTTCCAAAAGAGAAACTCGGCATTGTCGGCGCATATCTTAATACGGATAAGAGCTCTGATGCCCCAGGGTATTTTTTGCAATGGCTTTATAAAAAAGAGCCTGTATTTGCTTATGTGTTCCAGAAGGAGAGATGGTTTGATATCGGAGATAAAAAATCTTACAACGAGGCAAATAGAGTATTCAAAAAGGAGGATTAGGTATGCCAAAAGGGAAATATTACACAACGTCAGAATCAGTAACAGAGGGCCATCCGGATAAGTTATGTGACCAGGTTTCAGATGCTATATTAGACGATGTTCTTAGGCAGGACACCAGGGGCAGGGTCGCATGTGAGACATTTGTTACAATGGGCCTTATAATAGTTGGGGGAGAGATTACAACTACAGCATATGTAGATGTGATCAATGTGGCAAGGGAGGTTGTAAAAAAGATAGGATATACTCATCCGAAATACGGATTGGATTACCAGACATGTGCTATTTTAAATGCCATACATTCACAATCCCCTGATATTTCCCAGGGCGTGGATAGAGGCGGCGCAGGCGACCAGGGGCTTATGGTGGGCTATGCGTGCGATGAAACCCCAGAACTTATGCCTTTACCTATAATGCTTGCCCACAGGCTGGTAAGGACGATGACTGAATTAAGGAAGGGGGGTATCCTGAAGTATCTTGGACCCGATGGTAAATCACAGGTTACCTTAGAATATGTGAATGGTAAACCAAAAAGGGTCAATTCTGTTGTGCTGGCTTCTCAGCATACAGAAGATATACTGGATAAGACAGGCGAAGGTATAAAAGGATCAGCGAGAAAAGAAATGATAGAAAAAATTGCCAAGCCTGTATTGGGTAAACTCGCGGACAGCAGGACCGAGTATTATGTAAATCAGACTGGTAAGTTTTTGATAGGCGGCCCGCAGTCCGACACAGGCATGACAGGCAGAAAGATAGTCGTTGATACTTATGGCGGGGTTATTTCCCATGGCGGCGGCGCCTTTTCCGGCAAAGACCCGACAAAGGTTGACCGTTCAGCAGCTTACATGGCGAGATATGTTGCCAAGAATATAGTGGCCGCTGGGCTTGCCGGACAATGCGCGATACAGCTGGCTTATGTTATAGGCAAGGCAGAACCGCTGGGCCTGCTGGTTGATACCTATGGAACAGGCAGAATTTCAGATGAAAAATTAGTAAGGCTTGTGCGTGAACATTTTGATTTGACCCCGAGAGGGATTATAACAGAGCTTGACCTTTTAAGGCCTATCTATTCAAAGACAGCCGCATACGGGCATTTCGGAAGAGAGGGCGAAGGGTTTACCTGGGAGAAAACTGATAAAGTAGAGATTCTAAAAAAGCAGCACATTAAAGGAGCGTGAGATGTTCAAGGATTATAAAATAAAAGATATTGGGCTTGCTGATTTCGGGAGAAAAGAAATAGAGATTGCCCAACATGAGATGCCGGGGCTTATGACTATAAGGAAAAAATATGCTAAAAGTAGGCCTCTCTCCGGAGTCAGGATAATGGGTTCATTGCATATGACTATACAGACAGCGGTGCTCATAGAAACGCTTGTTGAGCTTGGGGCTGATGTCAGATGGGCAAGCTGTAATATATTTTCGACGCAGGATCATGCCGCGGCAGCTATAGCAAAAGCTGGCATCCCGGTATTTGCATGGAAGGGCGAGACTATCAAAGATTTTTGGTGGTGCACCGAACAAGCAATTACTTTCCCAGGGGGTAATGGGCCACAGCTTATTGTGGATGACGGAGGAGACGCGACTTTAATGGTACACCTCGGTTTTTCAGCGGAAAAAGACCCAACGGTGCTTAATAAAAAACCAGGCGGGGAAGATGAGGCAGAACTCATTAAGTTATTAAAGAAGACCTTAAAAGAAAATCCACGCAAATGGAGCGCGATAGCCAAGGAATGGAAGGGGGTTTCAGAAGAGACTACTACCGGAGTCAATCGCCTTTACCGACTGATGAAAAAAGGCGAGCTTCTTGTCCCTGCGGTTAATGTGAATGATTCGGTCACTAAGTCAAAATTTGATAATCTATATGGCTGCAGGGAATCTCTGGTAGACGGTATCAAAAGGGCGACTGATGTTATGGTGGCTGGTAAGGTTGCTGTAGTCTGTGGTTATGGCGATGTCGGAAAAGGCTCTGCGCATTCTTTGGTAGGGCTCGGCGCAAGGGTTATTGTGACTGAGATAGACCCTATCTGCGCTTTACAGGCGGCCATGGAGGGTTTCCAGGTAGCTACATTAGAAGATACCCTTGGTATCGGGGATATCTATGTAACGGCTACCGGAAATAAAGACATCATAAGAATCGAGCACATGGAAAGGATGAGGGATCAGGCTATCATATGCAATATAGGGCATTTTGACAATGAGATACAGGTAGCCTCTCTAGAAAAGTACCCCAGGATCAAAAAGATAAACATTAAACCGCAGGTAGATAAGTACATCTTTCCTAACGGTAAAGAGATATATCTATTGGCGGAAGGAAGGTTAGTTAATCTTGGCTGCGCTACAGGGCATCCTTCATTTGTTATGTCAAATTCTTTTACAAACCAGGTTCTAGCTCAGTTAGATTTATGGAAAAATAGAGACAAGTACACAAATACGGTTTATAGACTGCCCAAACATCTTGACGAGGAAGTGGCGAAAATGCATCTAGATAAAATAGGGGTAAAGCTTACGATGCTATCCAAAGAACAGGCTGATTATATAGGCGTACCCATAGAAGGCCCCTACAAACCAGAGCATTATCGTTATTAAAGAGGCAATTTAATTCTTTATCAACACAATCCCTATTAACCCAAATATTATATTCGCCAGGTGGGCTGACCAGAAGGCCGGGAGGATTCCGCCTTTTCCAAGGGCTATGAGTGTAGCCATAAGAGTGTAGTATATAAAGCCTATCACTATGCTTATCCCCACACCCATCACTGCGGCGATCTTGCCGCGCCGTCTTATCTTTAAGGCAAACGCTGTTCCTATAAGGATTAACACCAAGTTTGCAAAAGGTATGCTTACCTTTTGATTAAGGTCAACGCGAAGCCTTTTTATTATATACGGAGATATGTTTGAAAAATTATTTATGTAATTACGGAGGTCTTTGAAGCTCATAAATTCGTAATTAGTGCCTTTTGCGATGAGTTCCGCCGGGCTTTCCATGTCAAATCTCTTTTTTTCAAAGAACAAAGGGTTCCCTGTCATTGCCCCATCTTTATCAAGATTATAGATAAGGATACCTGAAAATTCCCATGTATTGCCTATCCATCTACCCTCGCGGGCATCTGTCTTTGTCACAACGCTTCCTTTTTTATCCTGCTCGAGTATGGTTATATCACTCGCTACATTGTTTTTTCCATCATAACTTTTTATAAATATAAGCCTGTTGTTTTTACCATAGAGCGCTATGTTATAGATTAATTTTTTATCGTCATCTTTATCCTCATGTTTTTTATCGATGTACCTTTCTTTAATATACTGTGAATTTTTCATAGACGAAGGAAGGAGTTTTTCAGAAATAGCAAAGACCCCGATTGATATTGCAAGTCCGAGACATATTAAAGGCGTCAGTATCCGGCCTATGCTTATTCCCGCGGCGCGCATCGCTGTTATCTCGTCGTTTTTATTCATAGTGCTTATGAGATAAATCGTCGCAATGAGGCTTGCCACAGGCGCGCTATGCATTATTATAAATGGTATCATTGATAGATAGTACTCCTGGAGTATCAAAAGCGGCGTCCCAAGTTTAAATATTTCATCAAGATGATTAAAGAGGTCTATTACTATGTAAAGAAAGACAAAGAGGATAAGGCAATACAGGAATGGGATGACAAAGTTTTTGGTTATATACTTATCTAATATGCGCATATATATATATTAGCTATTTGCGGTGTTCCTAAATAAAACTATTCCTATAATAGCAATGATAATATTTGGCAGGTACATCCACATGGCAATGGGCTGTATGCCTTTTAACGATATAGCCATGCCGCCCGCCATCAATAGGTAGTATAACACAATAACCCCGAGGGCAACGGCGAACTGTATTGTTTTTTCCCCGCGTTTTGTAAAGATACCAAGAGAGATACCCATTACAATGAATACCAGGCTGGCAAAGGATATGGATATTTTTCTGTGAAATTCCGCTATCAAGGCAGGCGCATCTATATGGTGCATGCCCAATTTTTTTATTTCCTGCCTTATCTCCGCGAAATTCATTTCTTTAGGTTTTTTTTCTGTGTAATTGGTAGACGATACGGAATCATCCAGGTTTAATGTGAGATAATAGGTATTGAAATTCAGTTTGTAAAAATTCAGCGGATTTTTCGGGTTTGGTTCATCACTGGTTCCGTTTAAGAGCTTTAGTTTTACGGCATTTTGCTTCTCCAGGCTTATAAACTCCCCATTTTTTGCTATAATAGTCCTTGTAGGCCTTCCTTCCTGTAATTGATATATACGCACGCCCTTAAGCCTATTTTTATCTATCTCGTGTATGAATATAATGTAATTCTCAAAGCTTTTAATGAACGTGCCTGCCTCAAGATACGCGGCTGGGGTCCTTGTCCCTATATTTTTTACTATCTTCCTTGACGCAAAATGTGATTCAGGAAGAATCTTGTTATTGAGTTCTATAGAGAAAAGACTGAGGATCAGTCCTCCTATGAGCAGCGGTAACGTGAGCCTGTAGAGATTTACACCGTTGGCCCGCATTGCTATAATCTCGTTGTCAGATGAAAACCTCCCGAATACGAGAAGCATAGCGCTCAGGGCTGACATTGGTATTGTATAGCTTAGAAGAAAAGGAATAAGATATAAGAAAAGTTTTCCTACAAGTATTATATTTACACCTTTATTTATCACCAAGTCTGCCAGTTTAATCAGGTTGCCCGCAACGAGCGCAAACGTAAATATTAAAAGAGAGAATAGAAACGCGGTTATTATTTCTTTTAATAAATAATTTCTGAGTATCTTCATGGCAGTCTATCTCCGCGTGCCAGCGTGATTACATCCACGCGGCCCGAACCAGATTTTTTAAGGACCCTGGCGCATTCGTTTACAGTAGCGCCTGTAGTAAAAAGATCATCCACAAGCAGTATATTTTTATGCCTGAGATCAGTTTCCCCGCGCTTACTCAAAGAAAAACTCCCTTTTATATTCTTAATGCGCTTATGCCGGTTAAGTTTGTTTTGCGGACACGTATTTTTTGTTTTTATTAAAGATGTTCCCGAATATCTGATGCCTAATTTTTTGGCGATATTTCTCGCAAGGATATCAGACGGGTTTACCTCTCTTTTAAAGAGCCTGGCGGGATGCATGGGGACGGACAATACGATGTCTATGTTTCTGCCTATGTCGTGCTGTTTCATAAAGGCTGTGGTCAGCTCTGAAAATTCTTTCACCATGCATGTAATTTTATTGTATTTAAAATTATGCACAAGTTCCTTCAGCGTATCGCCGTATTGAAATACAGAGATTGCCTTGTCAAAGTAAATACAGCTCTTTCTACAGTCAGGGCATAAATTTTCTGATTCCAAACCGCCCAGCACTTGCCTGCCGCATTTTAGGCAAAAAGGAGGAAGCCGGTTTTTTATCTTTTTAAGGCAGTTCACGCAGATGTTCTCATTGAATGAGTTTGTTTTTACTCCGCATGCCTGGCAGGATGCGGGATAAAGTAAATTTATCAGGGCCTCTAACATATAGCGTTAAATATAACATAATAGAAAGACAAAGTCAAAACGTAATTGGACTGCCTATTTTGCGCATGTAGTTTCAAGCTTAACTTGACGATTCTTACAATGCAAGTTTCGTCAAGTTAAGCTTATAGTATAAAACCTCTTAACATTTACATGGTTTTGTGTTATATTAAATGAAAATCTAAAATTCAGGAGGTGCGTATGGCAGGACAGATACTCGATGTGATAACAAGCCCTGTGACTGTAATTACAGCTAAGTCAGGGGATAAGATAAACGGCATGACAGTGGCTTGGATAATGCAGGCAGCATGTAATCCCGCTTATGTCGTGGTCAGCATAGCGCCTGAAAGGTTTACTTACTCGCTAATAAAAGAATCAGGGCTGTTCGGGGTTAATATACTGAGTGATAATCAGAATGACATTGGAAAGCGCTTTGGTTTTTCTTCAGGCAGGGATTCCGATAAATTCAAGGGTATAAAATTCCATAATTCCAGATCAGGATTACCTATGCTGGATGCTGTAAAGGCTTATATAGAGTGCAAGGTGGTAAATGTTGCGAAATCAGGGGACCATGACTTGTTTATAGGCGAGGTAATTTATAAAGAGGTAGACGATTCAAAGAGGACCCTCGTTTTTAAATCCTCAGATTATTTTTAATAAAGTTTATGGATAATAATATAGACAATATTGAAGAAAAACTAAATCACATAAACGAGTGGAATCTAGAGCGCTCAAAGGTCAAGCCATATATAGATATAGCTGTTGAGTTTCACAACAAGGCGCGCGCCGAGACGCACTGGAAAAATTATGAACATGCGGCGCATCTCTATAGAGAGGCTATACAAAATTACAGGAATGCCGTTAGCCAGAATCCAAAATATTACCTCCATGACCTTCTTGACAGGATAGATCGCGTTATAGGTGAATATATTTACAATATATTTAACCTTAAAAGCTGCGGGGATAACCTTAAGAACGAGAGAGGGATACGGGATTTTGTGAATTTTATCGATAGCCTGAAAGACGAAGAGAGGGTATATATAGAGCCTTATGACATAGCTATGGCATACATGCGTATAGCTGATTTGTATCTTGAAGACGGAAACCTGGATATGGCGTATGGATTCTACAAGAGGATTATAGATTGTGATTGCGGCAGGCCCTTTGTGGAACATGACACATACTTAAAAATGGCAAAGATACTTTTTATACAGGGGAAGTTAAAAGAGGCTTTGGTTGATTTTGTGTCGCTCTTGTCGTTCGACAGAAAGAATCCCGAGGTAATCTCTTACATAGGGCAGTGCCTTGAAAGGCTGGGGATAGCTGAATACAAAGATAGGTTTCTCGCGGCTACACCCAATGAGGCTAAAAAACTTATAATGGAAGTGTTATAAACGAGGCCATCGAGGAGGATTATACAATGGAAAGAAGGAAATATCCCAGGTTTGAGTTAAAGATCGACGCTATGTATAATGTCATGAGTTCCAAGGAGTTGCCCCTCGTCAGCAAGACAGAAAATATCTCCGCCGAGGGCATATGTTTTGAATCTGATAAAGCATTAAAGACGGGTACGCACGTGAATCTAGAGATTGACCTTAAAGATAAATCCAAGCCTGTGAATCTTACAGGAAAGATAAAATGGTCACATGAGATAAAAACGCCAGGGATCTCAGAAAAAAAATTTCTTAACGGAGTTAAGCTGATCAATGTGTCAAAAACCGACGAAGGCAGATTTTTAAAATATTATTGCGGCAAGATAGTGGAAAAATTATCGGATTATTTAGAAAGGGGATAGACATGAAAAAGGCCGGTAAATTACAACATATTATCATAGAACTGGGCGCCCATCTTCCTTATTCGATCTTTGGTGTAATAGTAGGGATAATGATTTTAGGCATATTTACTTTTTTTACCACTATTTTAAATACGAGGCATTTATTACCAAGCGCGGCAGAAGAGCTTTTTCATATATTTCACCCTACGCATATTCTCCTGAGCGCCATTGTCACAACAGCCATGTTCTGGAAGCACGAAAGGCGTTTCGTAAAAACATTAATCATAGGTTTTATCGGGTCCATAGCGATCTGCGGCCTTAGCGATGCCTTGCTCCCGTATCTTGGAGGCAGATTGCTTGGTACCAGAATGGAACTGCACATCTGTATTATACAGCACCCGCGCATGATTTTACCCTTTGCCGCTATAGGTGTCGCGGTCGGATTTCTCGTACCTTCCGCTGTTGAGAAAAGTACGGAATTTTCCCATTCCATGCATGTGCTTGTGAGCAGCATGGCATCAATACTGTATCTAATTTCGTTTGGCATACCAGACTGGACCCATATGATAGGGGCTATATTTTCGATAACCATAGTGGCTGTTATGCTGCCTTGCTGCCTTAGCGATATAGTGTTCCCGTTAACCTTTATCAACGCCAAAAAGCATCATTCGTGAAGAAGAGCTCAAAAAAACATTGAAATCCAAAAACCTGCCTAAACCGTGACAAAAAAAAGGAGGCAGTATGTTAAGAATATTCTACCTCGATCCTAATAAAAAATTCCGCGAGGACGTCACTCAAGACAAACTTACACAGATTCTGCAGGCTAAGCAGGGCATCCTGTGGGTCGATATGCAATTGCCGGATGAGAATAACATAAAGATACTGTCTGATGTATTTAATTTTCATCCTCTGGCAATAGACGATTGCAGTCACTATACTGATCTGCCCAAGATAGATGAATTTGACGATCATATATTCATAGTTATCCACAGTGTAGTGTATGACAAAGAAGTCTCTGAGGTTAAAAAGCCTGAGCTCGACATCTTTGTCGGTAAAAATTACGTAATTACAGTTCACCAGGAAGAACTAAAAACCATAGATGTAAATGCGGATAAGATTAGGAAAAACCCTCATATACTTACAAAAGGCACAGATTTCCTGCTCTACAATCTTATAGATATCTCAGTTGACAACTACATGCCTTTATTAGATTACTTGGATGATAGGATAGAAGAATTAGAGGACAGGGTTCTGAGCGGTCAGATTACAGATATCATGCCGAGGATAATAGATATGAAACGCAACATCCTTAATCTGAAGCGCAGCATAACCCCTCAAAGAGACGTTATCAATAAACTCGCAAGACGCGACTCTCAGATAATTTCCAGTAAGAACGCTATATACTTCCGTGATGTCTATGATCACATCGTTAGGCTGCATGAGATGCTTGAAGCGGACCGTGACCTGATAGCAGGTACTTTTGAGATCTATCTATCAGCGATTTCCAACAGGATGAACGAGATCATGAAACGACTGACCATCGTGGCAACAATATTCATGCCACTTACACTCATAGCCGGTATATATGGTATGAATTTCAATACACAGGCCTCGCATTGGAATATGCCTGAGCTTAACTGGCCATACGGTTATATTTTTGTCATGGGGCTGATGATTCTGATTACACTTGGTATGGTGGTATATTTTAAACGCAAAAAATGGTTTTAATATAAATAATCCCCACTTGTAGAATGGTTTAAAATATTGACGAGGAGGTTTTTATGAACCTGTTTCTCTTTATTGTTATACTCATTGTATCATTCATAGCAGTGCGTATCGGGGCCATAGCGTTTCAGCTTACAGGCCTTGATTGGTCTCTCGCGAAGTTTCAGGCACTCTCATGTTTTACAGGAACAGGATTTACAACAAAAGAATCAGAGCTTATCACCGGTAATCCACAGCGCCGAAGGATAGCCTCTATTATGATTGTCTTGGGACATGCTGGACTTGTGACAATGATAGCTACGTTTGCAAACACTTTGAGACCCGATAGCTTGCTTCCTAAGTTCGATATACCTTTTTTACACGCTGTGATACCGTCGAGTCTGTTACCATGGCTGAATCTCATGATAATTATAATCTCCATATATTTGGCTTACAAGATCTTTACTAATTCAATATTAGCTGTCAAGCTGACGAATGTAATAAGGACACAGATAAAGAAAAGACAGCTTATAAAACCTGTCAGCTTCAACGAGCTTGCTATAGCTACGGGCGGCTACGGAGTATCCCAGATAACGGTCTGTAAGGATAGCCCTCTTCTCAATAAAACCCTTATCGAGTCTGACCTAAGAAAACACGACATCACGCTCCTGGCAATAGAGAGAAACGAAGAGATGATATCTAACCCAGACGCTAAGACAAGAATCGATCTGGGTGATAGCCTTATATGTTTCGGCAAACTGGAAAACATAAGGCAAAACGTCTGCGTCCAGTAACTTTTAAGGAGGAGTATTGTTGTGAAGCCCGTCCGGATATTTATTTTAATATCAATAACGCTAATGTCCGCGTCGAGAGTTTATGGTGATGAGGTCTATTTGAAAAATGGAGACCACCTTACCGGAAAAATACTTGAAGAGACCGAAAACTCAGTATTGCTTGAGACAGAGGCCATGGGAGAGCTTTCCATCAAAAAGGCATCCGTTGAGCGGGTTAAAAGAGGAGATCGGGCCGTGGCAGAATCCGGGCCTGAGGTCAGGAAACCCGAAGACATAATATGGGACAGGAATATTTCCCTGGGGTATAACAGAACCAGCGGTAATACTGACGCCAGCCAGCTGAACCTGGACCTGTCGGTGAACAGAAAGCGCCAGTTTATAGACGAACTTACGTTGCGGGGGAATATATATTATTCCTCTTCAAATAAAAAGATGGACGCTCAAAAATGGCTCACCTCGGCCAGGTACGCTTTTAGTTTCGGAGAGAAAAAGGACTGGTACGACTTTTATAAACTGGAAGTGGATCATGACAGATTCGCCAATGTGGATTACAGGGCGCTTCCCAGTGCGGGAATCGGTTATTGGTTTTACGACCGTCCTGATATAAAGGCCATGACCGAGGTGGCCATAGGTTTTGAGCATACGGATTACAGGAACAGCCAGGAGGATGACAACGAGGCCGTCCTTATGCCGCGGGCGTATCTGGAGAAGAATCTTTATGGTTATTCAAGGATATCCCAGGATCTTGTATTATATTCCACGCTGGGGGACTTGGATGAATACAGGCTGAAATCAGAGACAGCATTCACGAGCCCCATGAGTGAAGAGATATCCCTGAAATTTAGCGTCATAGACGACTATGATTCTGAACCAGCCGGAGGCGTCAAGAAAAACGACCTCAGGTTTATTTCTTCGCTTACATATTCTTTTTAATAAAAGAAAGGATAAGGCCCAACGTCAATAGAAAACAAATTATCAGGATAAACAGCGAAAAAGACCCTATACCTAAATAGTGATCAATAGAAAAGCCCTCCTTTTAATAATCGCTGGTATCTTTAGTCTCGCGGTCTTTTGCCTGGGCCTGGTCTATGGCCTTTTTTTTACAGAGAGAGGTTTGAGCTTTTTCGCGAGAATAGCTCTTTCCCATTACGCGGACTCAGAAAAAGTGGAAATAGGAAAGATAGAAGGATCACTCCCTCAAGGCCCCGTGTCATTTCAGGACATATCCCTGGAGAATCTGAAATACGCGCCTCCAGGCAGCCTGCTTGAAATAAAAAAACTGGATATCAGTGTCAACCCTTTCAGGATAGAGGAATCTAATTTAAATATCCATAACGGCAGACTCAGTATACCGGGTTCGGATCCTGTGCTTTTCCATGGCACTTACCGTGACAGCCTCCTGGATTTTAACCTGTACTCTAAAAATATAGATATACGGTGGATCTCGGCTTTTTTCAGGAGTCCCGCGTTAGGAGGCGCTGAAGGCACGCTGGATAACGCGGATATTTATATTAAAGGACGCCTTTTTGAGTCTGAACTCAGTGGAGGTTTTTATATCGAAAAGCTTGAGCGGAGAGGTGTTTCCATATTCGATTGTCCTGTATCCCTGGCTTTAACGCTTAAAAATATTACCGCTCATATTGAGGTCTACGGAGACGTGAGTATAGAGAGAGGCGAAATCAAGGGCCCTAAAACAGCCACGGTAAAATTACAGCCCGGCAGGATATCTTTTAATGGCCGGCTGGACGAGCCGGTATTTAGCCTGAGGGGAGTCAGTGACGTGGAAGGGATCAGGATTAATATAGAATTAAAAGGCACGACTGAGAATCCTGACCTGAGGCTGTCCTCAGAGCCGTCCCTGCCCAGGGGGATGCTATTATTGATGCTGGCTACCAACAAGAGCTGGAAGGGCGTTACCGGGGTTTTAAATAAAGGGGAATTCTCGCCTGATATCGCGGGCGAATTCATAGACTATTTCTTCTTCGCCGGTTCAGGCTCCAGGATTGCTAGGTATTTTGGCATTAGTGACATGTTTTTTAAATACGACTCCTCAGGAAAAGGTATAGGAGTTAAAAAAGATATAGGCTCTAGGGCAGAAGTGAGTTACGAGATTGAACAGCCGCAGGTCAAGACAGAAAAACCTGCGACTACACAAAGAATAGGCAGTGAGGTCAAGGTGATGCAAGGGGTAAGTGTCGAGGCGGAACGGGAGCTAAAGGAAAACCCTGAAGCTGTGAAGCCAGAAGACAAGACTCAGACAAGCGACAAGGTGCTGTTAAAATACAAAAAGGAATTTTAATTTTCAATAAGACCATGAATAAGAAAATCTACATCCGTACCTTCGGATGGCCGTATATCCCAGTACGTAGGGATGATTTTGGGGCTGTTGAGGAAGATAAATGGTTTGGAGTAAAAGGGTTCCGATAAATTTTAACAAAGCGCAGTTCTTTTGTTTTCTTTATGAATGTGTCATGGTGTTGTATAATGTCAATGGACTAAAAAAAGCTTGAGGTATGATTTTATGGAGTCACTGAAGGATTATTTTACTGTAAGGCAAGCTTCCCGAAAGATAGGTTTGTCTGAATACAGGATCTGCCAGCTTATTTGCGAAAAGCAGATTAAGGCGGTGAAGAT
>JBDRBM010000035.1:0-7499 GCA_043822665.1 Candidatus Omnitrophota bacterium | reverse complement strand
ACCTTGAACATCTTAGACAACTCCTTGATCGGCCGCTTGGAAGGCTCCGGCGTTCCCAAAAGCTCTTACGGTCGTGTATTCACGCGTCGGACTTATCGTGGCCATAATGCGTATCCATTATTTAATGAAAGCTCAGTAACTGGAAAACCGGCCCCAAAAAGTAAAAGGCGGTTTTAGCTCATGCCTAGGAGCCTATACTGCAGCCCTCTTTGCAGTGGGCTACAGGTCTTAGCATATACCTTATGGTAATATCCATGCCATACCTCCCGTGGTTATTTGAATATCATCCCTGTTTCCCTGGACCAGAACAACAGATCCGCCTCTTCCATGGAGATATCCAACTGTTTAAAAAAATCTCTCATCCTCTCTTCTATCTTTATGTATTCTTTTCTGCTCAGGCTCTCTGGTATCTTTTTTATCACGCCATATCGCTTCAGATTTTTCAAGATATGCCTATCAAGTATAGCCATATCTCTCCCGAGTCCGATATTTCTTAAAAAATGGCTGGCCTCTTTATACCCTATTCCTTTTATATTTTTCACAAGTAAATCGCGGGTTTTCTGTAAATCGTTTAAATCTATCTTGTTTTTTACGTCTAGGCCTTTTCCGTTTTTAAAAAATCCTCTGGCCTCTATTAAATATCTGGCTTTATTATTCGGAAAACGCACACCGCTCAGATATGGCCTTATCTCATCGCATGCCCCATCCAACAAAAGGCCTTTAGTTTTTAATCTCCTTATGGCAGCGTCGCATGTAACTGCCTTGGCCTGAGGCGTGAATAAACAGAAACATAATTCAGCAAATATATCCTTGTCGCTTTTATCGTAAACCTGCTTGAATTCGGCTAATCTTTTTTTAATGGCATGCTTCTTTTTTCTGTATTCCCTGAGAAGGTCTTTCATGTGCCCAAGGCTTTAGTTATTGCCTCTTTGTCAAAACCCACTATTATCTCGCCGTCGATATCTATGACAGGGACTCCCATCTGGCCGGATTTATCCATTATCTCCTTTGCCGCGGCCTGATTAGTTCCCACGTTCACATCCTCGAAAACTATATTATTCTTCTTCAGGAAATCTTTAGCCATTATACAGTAAGGGCACGTAGATGTGGAATATATCTTTACACTTTTTGTCATAATTCCCTCCTTAGCTCATTGAGTTTACTCAAGTGGAGTTTTTCCTGCTCAAGTAATTTATCAACGATCTTTTGCTCGCTATCCAGTACAAATTTTTTCATCTCTTCGTAAAACAGGATAGAATCTTTTTCAAACCCTATACCAAGATCCACTGCCTCTCTGTCAGTCTTTACTGTTTCTGCGATCCTGGAGCCTTTCTTGTCTTTTGTAAACACGTATTCTCCTGAAAGAGATTTTATATAACTAAAGTATTCGCTGGGATAGGCCTCGCTTGGTTCGTATTTTTCCACTTTAGAGAGAATTGCTTCAAATCTTTTTATGTGTTCTTCTTCCTCTTTGGCCAGCAGCTCAAAAACCTTTATTACTGATTCATCTTTTGACTTGTTTGCTGCCTCTTTATAAAAATCCCTTCCGTTCTCTTCTATCTTTATTCCCATATCCACGACTTCACTTGCTGAAAAAATATTTCCCATGACATCACCCCCTGGCTAATTCCACTCCAAGTTTAAATGCCTTTTTAAGACACCCTGCATGTTTCAGAATACTGGCCTTTTCGTTGACCTTTGAACAGAACAATTCTCCTGTGTATTCAGCGTTTATTGTGGCAAACAGGTTTTTAACTATCGCTCTTGCGTTATCAAAAAAATCTTTCCTGTCAGAGCCCTCTACTGATATAAAAACGCCTTTTTTATTTTTGTATCCTGTATCCTTACCTAACATATATTTCAATTGCCAGACACACTGGAATCTATCTATCATTATCTTAGTTTGAGCGGTCAGACTTCCGAAGAATATTGGTGAAGCAAGCACAATTACATCCGCGTCTCTGATCTTTTCGTACATCTTGCGCATATCATCTTTTATTATGCATTCCCGGTCGTCATTTACGCTTTCACACTCCTGGCACGGAGACAATCTAAGCTGATTGAGAATTATCTTTTCAGTAGACGCGCCATTTGCGCTGGCGCCTTCCAGTAACTTATCCAGGAGGGTGTCAGTGTTTCCGCCTATCCTGGGACTACCGTTTATACCTAATATCTTCATATAAGACCTGCGGTGATCTCAATAATTCTCGCAAATCATTTCAAAATAGGCCTGCGGGTGTTCACACGTAGGGCACTTTCCCGGCGCCTCGTTAGACTCTACAACACGACCGCAGTTCCTGCATTTCCATTTAATCGTCTTCTCTTTTTTAAATGCCTTGTTTGTCTTTATATTCTGTAGAAGCTTGCTATATCTTTTTTCGTGCTCCACTTCCACCTTTGCTATCTCGTCAAATTGCTCCCCGACCTCTTTAAAACCCTCCTGCCGGGCTATGTCTGCGGCTTCTTTATAGAGCCTTGTCCATTCAAGGTGCTCGCCTGCCGCTGCCGCCTCGAGGTTTTGCGCTGTGTCGCCTATCACCCCTGCGGGATATGAAGCTGTAATCTCTACCTCACCGCCCTGGAGCAGCTTAAAAAATCTCTTCGCATGCTCTTTTTCGTTGTCTGCTGTCTCCAGGAATATCGCCGCTATCTGTTCATACCCTGCCTTTTTAGCTACACCCGCGAAATAGGTATAGCGATTCCTTGCCTGTGACTCACCGGCAAACGATGCCAGTAAATTTTTCTCTGTCTTGCTCCCTTTTAATTTCATACCCCCCCCCCTTTTTTTTTTCCTTAACTTGACGAATGTAAGTTTCGTCAAGTTAAGCCCATTAGTAGGGGACCCTTAAGGGTCCCCTACTAATGTGTGCCTACAAAAAGGAAATTCCTATACTATCAAGTTAGGGGAATTACGTGCGGTGGTGAATCAGGAATGACAGGAAACCAGTTTTAAGTCCTCGTCTACCATCATCTTAACGAGGTCTTTAAAGCTTACTTTTGGCTTCCATTTAAGCTTTTTACGGGCTTTGGAGTAATCGCCGCAGAGGATGTTTACTTCAGCTGGCCTGAACAGGCTTTTGTCGCTTTTAACGTATTTATGCCAGTCAAGGCCCAGGTGATCAAATGCCAGGTCCAGGAATTCTTTTATAGTGTGGGTCTCTCCTGTTGCTATTACATAATCGTCCGGCTCCTCCTGCTGGAGCATTAAATGCATTGCTTCACAATAATCTCTCGCGAATCCCCAGTCTCTTTTGGCTTCGAGATTTCCTAGTTTTAATTCTTTTGCCAGGCCCATCTTGATCCTGGCCGTGCCATTAGTAATCTTGCGCGTCACAAACTCATAGCCTCGCATGGGGGACTCGTGGTTAAAGAGTATACCGTTACAGGCAAAGAGGTTGTATGCCTCGCGGTAATTTCTGGTCAGCTCAAACCCCGCGACCTTTGAGATACCATAAGGTGAACGGGGGTAAAAAGGAGTATTTTCTGTCTGCGGGGTCTCCCTGACCTTGCCAAACTGCTCGGAGCTCCCGGCGAAGTAGAACCTGCATTTAGGGGCCTTGTTCTTCAAGGCTGATAGGATGTAGTGCGTGCCGTTGATGTTTGTATTTATCGTCGAGAATTCGTCTTCAAATGAATAGCTTACAAAGCTCTGGGCAGCGAGGTGGTAACATTCTTCGGGTTTTACTTTTTCTACCACGTCAAATATGCTGGCATAGCTCTCCAGAGAAGCTGAATGCAGGATTAGTTTTTTTAATATAGGCCTTAGGCGCCAGAGCCTGTGTTCAGGGTCTTCAAGGGCAACGCGCCTTACTATGCCGTGGACTTCGTAGCCTTTGTCGAGCAGTAACCGCGATAAGTACGCGCCGTCCTGGCCGGTGATACCTGTAATTAAAGCTTTCTTCACCAAGACTCCTTCCGTAAACTCTAAACACTAAATGGTTCTAAATTAAGCAAAGCAAGCTTTGCGGCTACTCCATAGAGGATTCCCGCTGGAGTTTACCCCCGCGAAAGCGAGGACGGGAATGACAATATTTAAGGCAGAGCAAGGCTCTGCGGCTACAGCTACTTTCTTGAGAAATACTCTACTGTCTTTTTCAGGCCTTCTTCGAAGCCGATGCCAGGTTTGAATTTTAGGAGCTTCTTTGCTTTTGTGATGTCTGCCAGAGTATGTTTTACGTCTCCTGGCCGGGCAGGGCCTAGTTTTGGCTTTATATCTTTACCGAGGATCTTATTTACATATTTCACTATATCCAAGACGGTGTATGAGTGGCCGCAGGCGATATTAAAGACTTCGCATTTTATGCCGGGCGCGGTAGCGGCCTTGATATTGGCCTGGACTACATTTTCAACATAAGTGAAGTCGCGGGTCTGTAAGCCATCGCCGTGGACAGGCGGCGCTTCATCCTTTAGCATGCAGGTGATAAACTTCGGGATCACGACCGCGTATTCGTTTTCCAGGCTCTGGCGCGGCCCGAATACATTGAAATACCTTAAAGACGCTGTCTCGAGCCCGTAGATCTGGCTAGAAATCCTGCAGTAATATTCTCCCGCGAGCTTTGTGAGAGCATATGGCGATATTAAAAGCGGCAGTAAATCTTCTTTTTCAGGCAGCCTGTCAGTCTCGCCGTAGATCGAGCTGGATGAGGCAAATACTACTCGCTTTACTTTAGCCTCTTTCGCGGCATTAAGGATATTAAGCGTTCCGTTTATATTAACATCGTTATAGAGTGCGGGGTTACCGAGTGATTTAGGCACGCTCCTTAACGCTGCCTGATGAAGGACATAATCTACGCCTTGCATGACCTTTGAAACTACGGCCTTGTCCCTTATGTCGCCCTCTACGAGCTCTATTTTATCCAGGATAGCTTCCAGGTTCTCCCGCCTGCCAGAAGAAAAATCATCCAGGACAGTTACTTTGTCGTTATTTTTTACGAGGGCATCCACTATATGTGAACCAATGAAGCCCGCGCCGCCTGTGACTAAGAATTTCATTAAAGTCTCCTATCCTATCTTCTCGACTCACTCGCTACGCTCGTTCGCTCGAAGAATATTATTGTGCGAGCCGCATCCGTAGGGCAGGTTTAAACCTGCCCTACTACTCTTTCTATACATTGCGAGCAAAGCGAAGCAATCTCATGGTTTTTAGATTGCTTCGTCGTTTCGCTCCTCGCAATGACAATACCTATAATGTTACTATATTTTCAGCGCCTTTAAATTTCCTTAAAACATTCCTTGTATCCAGAACAAGGCTTGAGTTATCTACTATCAATTTATAGTCAATCGATGAATGGTCTGTCACTATTACCACACAGTCGCTCGAAGATATGTTTTCCTTTGTCAGGTCGGACGATTTCATGTTCAAGCCGTCTGTGTCAAAGCTTTTAATAAGCGGATCGTGGTAATTTACTTTTGCTTCTTTCTCTATCAGGGAATGAATGATGGTCAGGGACGGTGATTCTCTCAGGTCGTTGATGTCTTTTTTATAGGTGACTCCTACCACAAGTATCTTAGAGCCTTTAAGGGGCTTTCTTTTACTGTTCAGGCCTTCTATAATCCTATCCACTATATGATGCGGCATGTATGAGTTTATTTCAGCGGCGAGTTCTATGAGACGAGCCTCAAAACCGTGTGTCCTGGCTTTCCAGGACAAGTAAATCGGATCGCATGGGAGACAATGCCCGCCCAGGCCCGGCCCGGGATAAAACGGCATGAAACCAAAAGGCTTGCTCTTGGCAGCCTCGATAATCTCCCAGATATCAAGGTTCATTTTATTGCATAAAAGCGCGAGCTCGTTTATGAGGCCTATATTTACCGCGCGGAAGGTGTTTTCGAGAAGTTTTACCATCTCAGCTGAGCGCGTGCTGGAAACCGTGATTACATCTTTTATTATCTGAGAATAAAAGAGCCTGGCCATCTCTGTGCATTTTTCTCCTACTCCGCCTACGACCTTTGGTATGTCTTTGGTCTTGTATTTTGGGTTTCCGGGGTCTACCCTTTCAGGCGAAAACGCCAGGCAGAAGTCTTCTCCTACTTTCAGGCTGTCGGCTCCGAGCTTGGTGAGAATGACTTCTTCTGTCGTGCCCGGGTATGTCGTGCTCTCGAGGATAATGAGCTGGCCTTTTCTAAGGTTTGCCGCGATATCTTCTGTGGCCGCGAGGATAAATGATATGTCAGGCTCTTTGGTTTTACGTAGAGGCGTGGGGACACAGATAATGATGACGTCCATTTTGTTTAACAAGGCCTTGTCGGATGCGGCGGATAATTTTTTGGATGAAACCAATTGTTTTATATCCGCGGCCGGGACATCGAGTATATAGGATGCGCCTTTATTTACTTCCCGCGTCTTTTTCTCGTCGGTGTCAAAGCCTGTGACAGTGAAGCCGGCCTTTGCGAATTCCACTGCCAGAGGCAGGCCCACGTAGCCAAGGCCGATGATGCCGATATTTGCTTCTTTATTTAGGATTTTTGATTTTAGTTTATTAAGCATAAGAAAAAAGATTGCTTCGTCGGCCTTCGGCCTCCTCGCAATGACAATAAACTATTTCTTGCTCTTCCACCAGGATTTATTATTTTTATACCACTCTATAGTTTCTTCTATTGCTTCGTTAAAATCCTTGGTTGTTTGCCAGCCAAGGCGCCTGACCTTGCTCGAGTCAAGCGAATACCGCCTGTCATGACCCAGGCGGTCAGGTACGTATTTTATCATATTGTATGTTTTATTCAAATGTTTTAATATTACGCGCGTGAGTTTTATATTAGGGATCTCGTAGCTGCCACCGATATTATAGATCTCACCAGGGCGGCCCTTCCGCAGGACCATGTCTATGGCGCGGCAGTTATCGAGCACATAGAGCCAGTCACGGACATTAAGGCCGTCGCCATAAAGCGGGATTTTTTTATTTTCAAGGAGGTTTGTGATAAAGAGCGGGATGACTTTTTCAGGGAACTGGTACGGCCCGAAATTATTGCTGCTCCTTGTAACTATGACAGGGACTTTAAATGTCATGTGATAAGCAAGCGCCAGGTGGTCGCCTGCGGCCTTGGACGCGGCGTAGGGGCTGTTGGGGTGCAAGGGACTTCTTTCTCTAAAAGAGCCTTTCTGGATACTGCCGTATACTTCGTCTGTTGAGATTTGAATCATTCTTTTAACTTTATATTTTTTCGCGGCGTCAAGGAGTACCTGCGTGCCGTGGACGTTTGTGCGGATAAAGCTTGAGGCGTCTTTTATGGACCTGTCGACATGGCTTTCTGCCGCGAAATTCACTATAGCGTCGCAGCCTTTCGCAATCTTATCTATAATCTTTTTATCGCAGATATCGCCTTTTATGAATGTGTAGCGTTTGTCTTTTTCAATGTCAGTCAGGTTCTCTCGGCAGCCGCAATAGGTAAGTTTGTCAATATTGACGACTTTGCGAAGTTTGTATTTTTTAAGTATATAGCGGATGAAGTTTGAGCCGATAAAACCGCAGCCGCCAGTAATTAACAGTCTCATTAAGAAC
>JBDRBM010000034.1:0-69098 GCA_043822665.1 Candidatus Omnitrophota bacterium | reverse complement strand
CTAAAAAAGGCCTGTTATTTTTCCGTTTTCGTCAATATCCACTCTTGTCCCTGCCGGCACAGACGGCAGCCCTGGCATGGTACGCATAGTCCCGCATAACGGATAAAGAAACCCCGCGCCTGCTGAAATCCTTACATCTCTGACAGGAAGCGTGAATCCGCTCGGTCTTCCCTTGAGCTCAGGATCATGCGATAGGGAAAGGTGTGTCTTGGCCATATTAATCGGTAATTTATCGTATCCTAGTTTAGTGTAATAGGCGATCTTTTTCTCAGCTTCGGCTGAATATTCAACAGCCTTTGCCCCGTAGATCTTTGTCGCAATAGTTTCTATCTTTTGTTTTATCGGGACATCCAGCGGATAAAGAAATTTAAAGTCTACGTTTTGCCCGCACATCCTTAAAACCGCGTTCGCAAGCTCCTTGCCTCCCTCTCCGCCTTTCTCCCATACCTCACTGAGCACGACATCGAACGCCCCTGCCCTTTTCGCTATATCCTTTATCGCGGTTATCTCTCTTTCTGTGTCATGCAGAAACCTGTTTATGGCAACCACCACTGGGAGCCCGAATTGTTTTATATTCTCAATATGCTTAACAAGATTCTCCGAGCCCTTTATTACGGCCTCTATGTTTTCCTTCTTCATCAGATCCTCATCAACAGGCCTGCCCGGCACTGCCTTAAAACCTCCGCCGTGCATCTTCAGCGCCTTTACAGTAGCAACAAGCACCATGCCATCCGGCGGCTTCAAGTCTTTATGCCTGCATTTTATATTGAGTAGTTTTTCTGCCCCGCAGTCAGCGCCAAACCCGCTTTCTGTCACCACGTAATCCGCCAACTTCAGCGCTATTAAATCGGCAAGTATGGAATTATTACCATGAGCTATATTTGCAAATGGGCCGGCATGCATGATACATGCCGTATTTTCAGTTGTCTGCACCAGGTTTGGCTTTATAGCGTCCTTTAAAAGAACTGCCATTGCCCCCGCGCATTTTATGTCTTCTGCTGTAACAGGCTTACCATCTTTTGTAGAGGCTACTACCATGCGGCCAAGCCTTTTTCTTAAATCAGACAGGCTGTCTGTCAGAGCAAGTATCGCCATTACCTCGCTGGCAACAGTGATATCAAAACCTGTATCACGCGGAATGCCGTTTTCTTTCCCGCCAAGCCCTATCTTAATCTGCCGCAACGCCCTATCGCTTATGTCAACTACGCGCCTCACAACTATTGAATCAGGGTCTATGTTTAAAGGATTTTTTTTAATAAGATGATTATCTATAAAAGCCGCAAGGAGATTGTTTGCCGCGCCAACTGCATGAATGTCGCCTGTAAAATGCAGATTTATGTCCTCCATTGGAAGGACCTGTGAATATCCGCCGCCAGCAGCGCCTCCTTTTATGCCGAAAACAGGCCCCATGGAAGGCTGCCTCAAAGTCGTTATCACTTTTTTGCCCAGTTTTGCCAGGCCAAGGCTCAGGCCTATTGTAGTTACGGTCTTTCCCTCGCCAAGCGGGGTTGGCGTAATGGCGGTAACATCGATGTATTTTCCTTGTTTTTTATCTTTTAGGCGGTTGAGTATGGAAAGGGATATCTTTGCTTTGTATTTACCGTATAATTCAAGCTCATCATCGTTAATCCCGATCTGGCTGGCTATTTCAGTGATGGGTTTTAGTTTGGCGGCCTGCGCTATCTCAAGATCAGTCGGAACTTTTGTCAATTTTCCACCTCCGTTATTTATATAAGCATGGACTTTGTCCGGGGTTGTTCTCCTCATCGCAATAATACTTCTATGCCTGCTGACACGCGGTAGAACAAAGAACTAAATCAATATCTATACCACGTATCTAATTCAAACGCGTTCTTGATAAGCCTTATTTTTGGAGAATCGCTGTTTACGCCTTCAACGCACACAACGTCAAACCTGCAATCTTGATCTTCTATCTGTTTTCTTTTAATATACAGCAAAGCGCTTTTCGCGATCTGATTCTGCTTCCTTTTATTGATAGAATCTTCCGGCAAAGCAAATCTTTTTGCGTTACCAGTTCTAACCTCCACAAAGGAAACGCAGTCTTTATCTATGCCTATTATATCTATCTCGCCGCATCTTGTCCTGTAATTTCTCTCGATTATCCTGTATCCCTGTTGTTCCAAAAAAATCCGCGCTAAATTTTCTCCTCTTTTACCTGTTTTTAATCTTTCGAACGTCATGCTTCCCTGATAGGCGCGAAGGTCTTTCTGTGTATAGGGCATGGTCCGTATCTTTTTATCGCATCAAAATGAAATCTCGTGCCATACCCTTTATGCCTTAAAAACCCATAGGCCGGATATCTCTTGTCGTACGAATCCATTATGCTGTCCCGCGTTACCTTCGCTACTATTGAAGCCGCCGCGATTGTAAAGCTCTTTGAATCCCCGCGGACTATCTGTACTGTTTTGTACGGCAGGTTCAATCGAATATTGCCATCGACCAGTATGCACACCTTTTTTTCTATTCCTTGACTGCCTTTATTGTTCATGCGGCAGAATTGCTTTATGATGCGGCGCACAGCCAGCTCCATCGCCGCAGTCGTTGCCTTAAGAATATTTTTTTTGTCTATAAAGTTGTGGCCTTTTAGACCGGTCGCGAATATGGATTTTTCCGCAATCTCCGCAAAGGCCCTTTGTCTCTCTCTAGGCAATAATTTTTTTGAATCGTCTATCCTTTCCTTGAACATTGGCATCCTAAATTTAACCATAGGCCTTTGCGTAAGCATTACCGCCGCTGCCACCACAGGCCCCGCAAGAGGGCCACGGCCTGCCTCATCGAGACCTACTATTAAAGAAGCGCCTTCAAGAAAGACCCTCTTCTCCCATAAAAACATCTGTTTTTTCTTCTGATTCGCGCTTTTCTTCGACTTTCGTGTGTTTACCAATCTTACCTCGCAGATAATAAAGCTTGGCCCTTTTGACCTTGCCTTTCTTTATAATAGATACGGAGTCCACGGTCGGCGAATGCAGCTGAAACACCCTTTCTACTCCTTCGCCGTAGGATATACGTCTCACCGCAAATGTCTCATTTATACCAGAGCCTTTTTTTGCTATCACTATTCCTTCAAAGGCCTGAAGACGGGTCTTGTCGCCCTCTTTTATCCTGACAGACACCTTTACCGTGTCTCCGACGCTGAACTTCGGTATTTCCTTTTTCATGAAACTTTTTTCCAGTTCTTTTATCTTGTTCATAATACCTCCTGGTATGACAAATGACAAAATTCAAAGCACAAAATAATCTCAAAACCAAATATTAAAACAGTTTCGTTATTTGGTTTTGTGCTTTGGATTTATTTTGAATTTTGTGCTTTGTCATTTGACATTAATAAATCCGGTCTTTTTTCTTTTGTTATTTTTATAGATTCTTTTTTTCTCCACTTTTTTATCTTTCCATGGTCTCCTGAGAGAAGAATTTCCGGCACTTTCATGCCCTTGTATTGAGCGGGCCTTGTATAATGCGGATACTCAAGCACGCCTCTATAAAATGATTCATCTTGCTGTGAGTCTTCATTGCCGAGCGCGCCCGGCAAGAGCCTGACCACAGCATCAATAATGGTCATCGCGGGCAGCTCGCCCCCAGTTAATACAAAATCACCTATTGATATCTCTTCATCCACGGCTTCCCTGACCCTCTCATCAACCCCCTCATAGTGCCCGCATAATAGCACTATGTGCTCATAGTGTGAAAATTTCTCCGCCAGGCCATGATTAAATGTAACGCCTTTTGGCGTCAAGAGAATTACCCTGGTTTTAAGCCTGAGGTCTTTTGTCTTGCGCCGGATATAATTTATTGCCTCAAAAAATGGCTCAACACTCATCACCATGCCAGGCCCCCCTCCAAAAGGCTTATCATCAACCTTCCTGTGCTTATCCTTGGAGAAAACCCTCAGATTTAAAATATTGATATCGACAACGCCTTTTTTCTGAGCCAATTTTATTATAGACTCGCTCATTACAGCATCAAACATCTTAGTAAAAATAGTAACTACATCGATACGCATAAAGTTAAATGAGCTCATAACTTACACGACCGAAGGGAGTGTAAGGTATGGCGCGAATTTAATCCCGAGTCCGCCATAGGCGGACGAGGGATCTCCAAACAATTCTCTATATACCTTGTTTTTTAAATATACTGTGGACTATTTCCGAAGGCTGCGCGCCTTTTGACAACCAATACTTGGCCCTATCTTTATCAACTAATACTAAGGGAGGGTTTTTAGACGGGTCATAATAACCTATTTCATCTATTGTCTTACCATCCCTGGCGCGTTTTTTATCACACACCACAATCCTTTGATGTGGTTTCTTTTTTGTGCCAAATCTTTTTAACCTTATCCTTACCGACATTTAAACCTCCTTTAATGAGCACTTGATACCCAAATTAATCTTCTTTTTCGCGCCTGATCTTTGCGCCTAATTTTTCCAGTTTTTCCTCTATCTTGTGATACCCCCTATCCAAATGATATATCCTTGATATTTCTGTTCGGCCTTTGGCCACAAGGCCGGCAAGTATCAACGCGGCAGAGGCCCTTAAATCAGATGCCATTACCGGCGCGCCGCTTAATCTGGGCACGCCTTTGACTATTGCGCTTGGCCCCTCCAGCATAATCTGCCCGCCCATCCTTGCAAGTTCACTAATATGCATAAATCTTTCAGGGTAAATTTTTTCTGTTATCACGCTTATACCTTTTGTTACACTCATCAGCGCCATCATCTGCGCCTGCATATCTGTTGGAAATCCAGGATACGGTAAAGTCGCTACATCTACAGGCTTCAAGTAATTCGCCGCCCTTACCCGCAGGCCATCCTTTATCCTGGTTATTTTTGTCCCTGTATTTTGCAGTTTGTCTATAACCGCGCCTAAATCCTCCACTCTGGCATGTTTTATAATAATATCTCCTCCTGTAATAGCCGAGGCGATCATAAAAGTCCCAGCCTCTATCCTGTCATTTATTATGGAATATTCCGCGCCGTGAAGGGCCTTTACACCCTCAATCTCTATAACAGGCGTTCCATGTCCTTTTATCTTAGCCCCCATCTTTATTAGAAAATCCGCTAAGTCGCAGACCTCTGGTTCGCAGGCAGCGTTTTCTATAATTGTCTTCCCTTTCGCAAGGGTGGCGGCCATCATCAGGTTTGCTGTCGCCAGCACACTTGAACCAAAATTTCCGCCAAGATACACCCTTGCCCCTCTCAACTGTTTGGTTTTGGCTATGATATAGCCGCGTTCTATTTTTATGTCTGCTCCTATGGAGCGCAGACCTTTAATATGCAAATCAATAGGCCTTGGCCCAATAACACAGCCTCCAGGCATAGAAACTTCCGCTCGTTTCAGCCTGGCAAGTACAGGCCCTAAGACGCATATAGACGCTCTCATGGTGCTGACAAGCTTATAGGGTGCCGTGCAATTAGAATAACCTCGGGGTTCTACTGTAATTATGCCGTCTTCCATGCCTACCTTAACCCCAAGGACACGCATGATCCTAAGCATTGTGTATACATCACGCAAGGGCGGCACGTTTTTTATAATGGATTTGGAATCTGTCAGAAGCGTAGCCGCGAGTATCGGCAACGCGGCATTCTTGGCGCCGCTCAATTCCACGGTCCCTCTCAGCTTCTCTCCGCCTTCTATAATAAATCTATCCATATAACCCTCTTAATGCCCGCGAAATCTTCTTTTACTCCTTTTAGACAATAGAAACTCTTGGTGCGAAAAATATCTTTTACATCCTGAAATTGATCAGCGCCTATTTCTAAAAATATCGAACATCCCTGTTTCAAATACCGCGGGGCGTGATCAGATACCTGCCTGTAAAATTCTAATCCGTCAGTCCCGCCGCCTAGCGCGCTCTCAGGCTCCTGCCTGACTTCTAGCTGCAACAGTCCTATATCGCTATTCTTAATATATGGCGGATTGCACACTATTATATCAAATTTATCCTTTTTATCGAACACTAAACCTTCAAAAAGATCGCCTTTATAAAACTTTATCCTTTCAGCCACATTGTGAATGACGGCATTTTCTCTCGCTGTATCCAACGCTCTCTCTGAAATGTCTATAGCAATTATTTCCGCCGCGGGAATGTTTTTCGCCAGACTTATAGCGATACATCCAGAACCTGTGCATAGGTCCAGAATTCTAACCGAAGTTTTTTGTGATAACTGACAACTGATAGCTGATAGCGCATTAGCTACAAGCAGCTCTGTCTCAGGACGAGGTATAAAAACTCCCGTTTGCACCCTAAAATCCAGCCCCATAAAGTCGGTGCGGCCAATAATATACTGCAAAGGCTCACCTGCCAGGCGCTTTAGAACCAAAGAATCAAATAACAACTCAATCTCCCTATCCACAGGTAAATCTTTTGTATACAAATCTGTTTTATCGCAATTAAATAAATACGCCAACAATTCCTCTATTTCAAACCGAGGTATAACTTCGGCATATTTGTTTATTAGATTCATCGGCCTTTTTTGTAAAGTCACTGTGTTTCTCATGGTCACTTAACTCAATCCCACCCGTAAGTTACCCGCCATGACCGAGTTTAAGTTTTCTTTCAGCCTGAAGAAGGGCGTCTATAATCTCACCTATCTCGCCTTCCATAACCCTGTCAAGCTTATGTATGGTGAAACCTATCCTGTGGTCGGTCACGCGCCTGTCTGGAAAATTATATGTCCGTATCTTTTCGCTTCGATCTCCTGTCCCTACCTGACTTTTCCTGTCGTTCGCTGTCTTTTTCTGCTGTTGAATCCTGAGGTTTTCCAAAAGCCTGGCCTTTAAAACCTTCATGGCAGCGGCCTTGTTTTTATATTGAGATCTTTCGTTCTGGCACTGCACAACCATTCCGGTAGGCACATGCGTAATCCTTACAGCGGAATCTGTTACGTTCACATGCTGACCCCCCGCGCCGCTCGAACGATAGGTATCTATCTTCAGGTCCTGCGGATTGATCTCGACTTCAACATCTTCTGCCTCGGGTAAAACCGCTACAGTAACGGCTGAGGTATGAATCCTGCCCGAAGATTCTGTTACAGGAACCCTCTGCACCCTGTGCGCGCCTCTTTCATGTTTCAGCATTTTGTAAACACCTTTGCCCTTAACGGAAAAGACTATTTCCTTAAAACCACCCCGTTCAGCGCCATGACTATCCATTATCTCTATTTTCCAGCCTTGACTAGCGGCGTACTTGGAATACATACGAAAGAGATCTCCCGCAAAAAGAGAGGCCTCCTGGCCTCCAGTGCCCGCCCTTATTTCCATAATTATATCCTTGCCGGCATCAGGGTCTTCCTCGATAACAGCATCCTCCATCTCTAATAACAGTTGCGCCATTTTTGATTCTAATTCTTCGAGCTCTTTCTCGGCTAATTCAATAAGCTCGGGATGTGATTCGTCCTCAATAAGCTTTTTAGTAACGCTTATTTCCGCGGAAAGCCTTTTGTATTCTTTGTAAGAGCTGACGCGATCTTCTATTGAAGAAAGTTCCTTTGCGAGCCTATAAGATTTGTCAACATCTGAGGCCACATCATTATCGGAAAGAAGCCTCTGTATCTCTTCGTAACGCTTTAAAAGGGTTTCAAGCTTTTTAAACATAGTTTTTAAGAGTGAACTGTATGGTATTTACCTTTACGCCATGCGCTATGCGATTTGCCTGCCCTGAGTAACGTCGAAGGGCGCTATGCGACATGCGGTTTTATGTATCCTTTTTTTTATATTTCTTAAGGAATTTCTCCACCCTGCCAGCCGAATCTATAAATTTCTGTTTGCCTGTAAAAAACGGGTGGCATTTTGAACAAATCTCCACGCGTATATTCTGTTTTGTTGAGCGGGTATGTATGACCTCCCCGCACGCGCAGATAATTGTCGCCTCTTTGTAATCAGGATGAATCTTTGGTTTCATGTCAGCCTCCTTTAATGAGCGCGTGACTTATGGAGCGAGTGAAACGAGCGAACATAAGTCACGCGCGAATTAACCCCGAGTAACCATAATTTTTTTATTGAGTTACGAGGGGTGATCTTTTATTCTGCAATCCCTCGCCGCATGTTATCCAGAATCATAGCGGCTCGGGGTAAGTTCGGACTTATATTTTATGTCAATCTTTGATTGACATAAAATATGTCCTCACTTAATGATTCATGCTCTCCAGGAATTCTTCGTTTGTTTTTGTCTTGCGAAGTTTTTCGAGCAAGAGCTCCATTGCCTCTACGCTGTTAAGCTCATTCAAGACCTTCCTTAATATCCATATCCTTTGCAGCTCTTTTTCTTCCAGAAGAAGTTCTTCTTTTCTGGTATTGGACCTTTTTATATCAATTGCGGGGTATACCCTTCTCTGAAAAAGATTCCTGTCAAGCTGTGTTTCCATGTTACCGGTACCTTTAAATTCCTCGAATATAACTTCGTCCATGCGGCTGCCTGTATCAACCAGTGCTGTAGCTATGATAGTCAGGCTTCCGCCTTCTTCGATATTTCTTGCCGCGCCAAAAAACCTTTTGGGCTTGTGAAGCGCGCTTGAGTCCACGCCGCCTGAGAGTATTTTGCCAGAATGAGGAACTACTGTATTATACGCCCGCGCGAGCCGGGTTATACTATCCAAAAGGATTACCACATCTTTTTTGTGTTCAACAAGTCTTTTTGCTTTTTCAAGCACCATCTCAGCGACTTGAACATGCCTCTCTGCCGGTTCGTCGAATGTGGAACTAATCACTTCGCCCTTGACGGTCCTCTGCATGTCTGTGACCTCTTCAGGCCTTTCATCTATGAGAAGCACTATAATAATAGTATCAGGGTGATTCTCAGCTATACTATTTGCTACCTTTTGCATGATAATGGTCTTGCCGCTGTAAGGCGGGGCTACTATCATGCCTCTCTGCCCTTTTCCAATAGGTGTCAATAAATCCATCACGCGGGTTGTAAGGTCACTGTTTTTTATTTCAAGCTTGTATCTCTGGTTCGGATAAAGAGGCGTCAGGTTATCAAACAATACCTTGTCCTTGGATGATTCAGGGCTTTCAAAATTCACGGCCTCCACTTTCAGAAGCGCAAAATACTTTTCGCCTTCCTTGGGAGGCCTTATCTGCCCGCTCACAGTATCTCCGGTACGCAACGCAAACTTTTTTATCTGCGAAGGCGATATATATATATCGTCGGGGCACGGGAGGTAATTGTAATTAGGGGAGCGTAAAAACCCGAAACCATCAGGCAGTACTTCTAACACGCCTTCACCGAATATGAGGCCGGCTCGTTCTGTCTGAGCCTGAAGTATCTTAAATATAAGGTCTTGCTTCTTTAAGCTGCTCACGCCGTTCACATTCAGCTCTCGAGCTATTTTGTTTAGTTCCGCTATTTTAATAGATTTTAATTTTTCAATATCCAGTTTTTGAGTTACAGTCATAAGCCGCCCCCATCTCCGGTTAGCACCTTTTTAAGGTGTGGATTTGATCCCAGATTTTTTCAACCTGGGTTCTTGTTTCCTTTTTTGAACCACTATTATCTATAATAAAGTCCGCGAACGCCAGCTTTTTTTTAACTGATGCCTGCGAACGCAGTCTTCTGAATATATCCTTTCTTGTTATTCCTTTTGCCCGCATCAACCTAGAGACCTGCTTATCCCTCTTTGACCTAACAACTATCAGGGCGTCCAGCTTCCTGTAAAAACCTGACTCAACAAGCAAGGCCCCCTCTACAACAATCTGGCGCCTGTTTTTGTCGCGGCGTATTGCCCCTTCTATCTCTCTTATTGCTGCCGGGTGAACCAGCCTATTTAACAACGCTAGCTTTGAGGTTTTACTAAAAACAATATCCGCGAGCCTGCCTCTGTCTATGTTTTTATCCGAACTGATAATATCTTTACCAAAATGCCTTATTATTTTTCTATACACTATTCTACCGGGTAACATTAGTTCATGGCAAATCATATCCGCGTCAATAACATACGCGCCTAAGGCGCCAAACATCTCCGCCACAGTTGTCTTACCGCTTCCAAAACTACCGGTAATGCCAATGACCTTGTCCTGCGTCCTCAAGGCTTAATCTCCTCCATCTCCAGCCAGTTCTTCCCGCCCTTTACGCTTACCTTTACAGGTATACATAATTTTACAGCGCCTTCCATTTTTTTCTTAACCATGTCCGCCATTAATTTAATTTCTTTTTTCGGGACTTCAAATACAAGTTCATCGTGCACCTGCAGTATCATCTCCGAGGAAACACCCTTCCCTGCCATTTCCTTGTGTATATCAATCATCGCTATCTTTATAAGGTCGGCCGCGGAACCCTGTACGGGCGTATTGATGGCTATCCTTTCAGCCTGCTGTTGTTCCCTTACGCTGCCCGCGTTTATCTCTGGTATGTACCTGCGCCTGTTAAAAAGCGTTGTTACGTAACCCGTCTCTCTGGCCCCCTCTATTGTGTCCTCCATATACAATTTTACGCGCGGGTATCTCTCAAAGTAAGAATCTATGAATTTCTGCGCGCTGGCAGGGTCGATAGAAAGGCCTCTTGAAAGGCCAAAAGCGCTTATGCCGTAGACTATTCCGAAATTTACTGTTTTTGCGCTGGCCCTCTGCTCCTGAGTCACGTCTTTTTCCCTGACATTGAAGATCAAAGAAGCTGTGTGCGTATGGACATCCAGCCCCTCTTCAAATGCCTTTATCAGCTCGTCGTCTTTTGACAGGTGCGCCAGTATTCTCAGTTCTATCTGTGAGTAATCCGCGGATATTATCCAATTGTCTTTTTCTCCTATAAATGCCTTTCGTATTTCCCTGCCATGCCGCGTCTTTATCGGTATATTTTGCAGATTAGGCTTGCTGGACGAAAGCCTGCCGGTAGCTGTTATTGTCTGATTAAACGACGTATGGAGCCTGCCGGTTTTCTTGCTTACAAGTTCAGGCAAGGCATCTATATAAGTTGATTTTAATTTTGATAATTCTCTGTATCTAAGGAGTTCTTTTGGCAGCGGGTGCATAAAAGCTAACCTCTCCAGGACATTTACATCTGTGGAAAACCCTGTCTTAGTTTTTTTTATCACAGGCAGATCTAGCTTTTCAAAAAGAACCTCGCTCAACTGTTTGGGAGAATTGATGTTAAATTCAGTACCTGCCATGTCATAGATATTTTTTACAATAACCGTCAGTTCTTTATCCAAGCTCATGGACATGCCTTTTAACAATTCAATATCCACTTTCACGCCAGAGCGTTCCATCTCTAAAAGCACGTCTATTAAAGGCAGTTCTATCTCCCTGAAAAGCCTGTCCAATTCTTTCTCGAACAGTTCTTTTTCAAGGATCTGCTTTAACCTGAATGTCACATCACTATCTTCGCAGGAATACTCTGAAATCCTGTCCAGCCGGACATCCCCCATGGTTATGCGGTTTTTCCCTGTACCCAAAAGCTCGTCCGTAGATATCATTTTATGGTCCAACCGCTCAAAGGCCATGTCATCGAGGCTGTGGACGAACTTTGAAGGATTCAATAAGTAAGACGCTATCATTGTATCAAACTCCACGCCATTCAACCTTATGCCGTAGTTAGACAAAATTAATTTCTCGTATTTTATATTTTGCCCTATTTTTTTTATTTCTTTATCTTCCATGATCTCTTTCAAAGATTCAAGGGCATACCCTAAATCCACACCCTGCTTCCTGCCTGTCCTGATAAGGGCCGAAGGCTCTTCCGCCTCTTTCCCTTTTTTTACCAGAGCCGCGTAATACGCCTTACCAGGCTCCCAGCAAAATGATATTCCCACAGGCACTGCTTCCAGGGGGTTCTCGCTTGTTGTCTCAAAATCAAGCACGAACTCCTTTTGTTTTTTTAACTCACTGATAAAGCTCTCGAAACCTGCCTTATCAACTATAGTCTTGTAGCATGCCCCTGACCGCAACCCAGAGCTATTCGGCGCAACTTCCTTCGCCAGGGCCTTAAAATCCAGGTCCTTGAATATCTTGAGCAATCTCTCCCTGTCAGGACCTTTTACCCGCATATCACTAAGTTCCATTTCTACTGGCACGGAATCGTCTACTGTAGCCAGTTCCTTTGATAACCGCGCCATATCTTCTTGACTAGCGAGCATATTCTTTTTTGATTCACTCTTTATGCTATCAATATTCTTGTACAGATTATCTATATCCCCGAAATCCTTTATCAGATCTATAGCTGTTTTTTCCCCTATGCCCTTGACGCCGGGTATATTGTCACTTGCATCTCCGGATAATGCCATCAGATCTATCATGTTTTCAGGGCCAAGGCCTGAAAACCTTTTCTTTACAGCCTCTCTATCGTAAACAAGCCCTTCCTTATGAGTGCTATAGACCTTTATATTATCGTCTACAAACTGCAGGGCATCCTTGTCCCCTGTGACAACATAAACTTCTATGCCTTTTTTTGCTATCTTTCTGGCTATTGTTGCCAGTACATCATCTGCCTCAAATCCTTCCTTTTCAAATATAGGTATATTGTAGGCTGTAACGACTTCTTTTATTAAAGGTATCTGCGAAACAAGGTCATCCGGCATTGGTTTTCTCTTTATTTTGTATTCCTTAAATTTTTTGTGCCTGAATGTCGGGCCTTTTAGATCAAAGGCTATTCCTATATAATCCGGTTTTTCAACGCTTAACAATTTCTTCAGCATAAGGATAAATCCATACACGGCGTTTGTCGGCTGCCCCCTGGAACTCCTCAGGTCTTTTATGGCATAGTATGCCCTATAACAATAGGAATTCCCGTCTATCAAAAAAAGTCTTTCTTTTTTCATAGTTTGTCCGGGGTAACGATCATTTGAGATTTTTATTGGGATACATGATGTTTTCAGAAAATCTGTAAAAATTGGAAGGGGAAATTATTCTGGCAATATATTTAATATCGCCTCAAATTCTTTCCTTGCGCCTGAAAAATTATTTTCGCGGTAACGCATCAAGCCTTCGTTATAATAATCCTTTATCCTCTCTTCTTTCATCTTGTTTTTTACGGATTCTTCCAGGCTCAGCAGGCCCTTATCATCCGGGTAAGTTTTTTTCGCAGACCTTATTGTGTCAAGCGCCCTGGAATACTCTCCTTTTGCAAAATAATTATTGGCTTTTTGGTAATAACGCCCGGCGCTATATTCTGATTCAGGCCTTTTTACGGTATAGGGTTTTTCTTCTATTGGCTTTGCTTTTACGTCTTTCTTTTTCTCCTGTCTTAATCTCTCTTCTGCCAGCCTAAGGGATTCCCGCAGCTCTTTATCAAGGTCTGATTTTTTATTACTAGCCGCCTGCTCGACATCTATCTCCCTTCCCGCAAACCTTTTTGCGGTAGAGGGTTTTTCTTCTATCAGCTTTACTTTTACGTCTCTCTCTTTCTCCTGTCTTAATCTCTCTTCTGCCAGCCTAAGGGATTCGTCAAGGGAATCTCTGTCAAGATCTGATTTCTCCCGGCGCGACGCCTGTTTAGTTTCTGCTCCTGTTTTTTTCTTTTCAGAAGGTTCGCGCATTGAACCAATCAATGTCCATTCGCCTGATGCGTATTTTGTTTTTTCTGCCTTAGCGGGTTTTTTAAAAATGCTTTCTTTGGCTATTTGTTCCACTTTAGGCAAAGGCTGTTTTACAGCCGCTTTAGCAGTATCCTCTTTTTTTAATAAACCGATTTTTTCTAGCCTCTGTTTAGCCTCTTCTGTCCATGGGTCTTGCGGTGTGCCGAGCTTATAGCGCCTCATCCAATGAAAGGCGGCCTTTTCAAGCTCTCCCTTTCTTTCATAAAGAAGCGCTAGATTAGTATGTGCCTTTGCGTAATTACTGTCTATAGAAACAGCCTCCGTGTACTCAGCCTCCGCGCGATCAAGCCAGCCCTTTGATTCAAAAAGAATACCAAGGTCATTGTGCGGCGCCGCATAGTTAGGATCAAGGCTGGCTGCTTTCTGATACCATGAAATAGCCTCGTCTATTTTCCCTGTTTGCTGGGCTTTATACCCCTCATCGCGATATGATTCCGCATCGTCTTTGAGTGATACAGAATATATATATCTGGTATTTATCAGGAAGACAATTGATATAATAATAGATACTAATACGAAGCTACGAGAAAAATATCTCTGCATCAATGGCTCCATTTTTCATAAGTGTATCATGTCAAGCTTGTTGCGTCAAGAAAAATCGCCTTTGTGCGAAACTTTGAGCGATTTTTCGCAGACCCTGAGCGGGAGGTGTTCGTCTTTTTGTTCTGGCAAGGACACAATGTAGGTGACCCTTAAGGGTCACCTACATTGTGGATAAGTTGAATTTAAAGCTTCTCTCAAAGATTTCTCTGTTACCAGAACTGCTTGAATGTGGACTGTTTATAGTGTATACTTTAATTAGGAGAAATCTTTGAAAATCAGGAAAGGCTAACTACTTCGAAAGGGTAGGGCGCAAAGCCTTGAGCCTAAATCTCAAAAAGATAAGGCTGTCAGGCTGCCGTAGTCCAGGTAAACTTGGGCTTCGTAAACAAATAAAAAACCCATTCGAAAGAATGGTTTTTTTATTTGAACAGGTTCTCACCCTTTTTGAAGTATGATTTCAAAAAAGAGGTGAGAACAATGAAAAAAATACCTCGCATAACCCTATTGATTCTAATAGGTTTGATGGTTTTATGTTTTACGGCTAACGCTTCGTATGCGGGAAAGGCAAGCCATTCCATACCTGTATCTTGCAGCATACCAGAGATTCCTGGATTAAACGCGCCGCTCGTTGAAGAACAAACCTACCGAGATGTAAATATCCTGGAAGAAGCTGAGGAAGGAACAAAAGAAGAAGACTCTAGCTTAAAACCTCAATTGGTACAGCAGGAAACAAGGCACAACCTTTACACATTCTACGTCCGTTAATCCGTACCCTTTCTCAAGGGAATGTTATGCTGGTAAGATAACCCCTCGAAAAGGGTGATTTTTTTAATAAGGGGAACTTGCGGCAGAAGATAGAGAGGCACGCTGTTTATATCCAGAAAAAGAGTATGATCGCCTACCGCAACATTTCTAAATATATAACTCCCGGCACCGTTGGTAGTCGCGACCTGTCCATCGTCAAGCGTAATAATAACCTTCCCTATGCCTTTATCATTAAAGTCAAACTTGCCATTTGCATTTAAGTCCTCAAATACAATCCCAGTGATATCAGAACGCGATACAACTCCAAAATCTAATCGTGCTGTTCTATTGTGGATTATATCTACCTCCCGCACCTCTGATGTAGTTAAAACAAAACCTGGAGGCAATGTTGAGGGATCTATGGCTATTGATACTTTTTTTGCTCTCACTTTCTTGAATTGATAATACCCCTGGCTATCACTAACTTGAACCATATCTTTACCTAAATATAACTTTACATCTTCCATGCCGGGTTCGTTACTCTGTCTTATTGCATCGCTATTCAAGTCGTTAAAAACACATCCTTCTATTGAACCGACTGAACTCCAGCTCCACCCTGTATCAAAAAGATACCGCAATCCAGTCCTCAACTCAAATTCCACGCGCTTGTCTATTATAGGGCTATCAGCCCAGACATTACGCACTCGCGTAGAAAAATACATCTCAGTGTCTGGATTTGGGTGATAAGAAATCTCGCCGTATCCTTCTATATAGTCTTCCCCGCTTAGAAAACTAACAGAAGAAAACGCGTCTTCTTCATCGCGATAAGCAATCCGCATTGTGCTATAAAAAGGGCTGTCAAATACTTGATAATACCAATCAAATCCCATTTCCAGCGCTTCTGGACGAGAGCCTATCCCGGTAAACGTCTCTTCCAGCCAATTTACCTCTTTATTGAGGTAATAGTAAAGATTGCCTATAAGATTAAGCCTTAACCCCGTGGATAATTTGTCGTTTTTGTAATCCAAGCTAGGCGATGTAAAGTTTGTACTGATGCTATTGCGATAACCAAGGTATAGAGACAGGCCTTTCATAAAATCATAGGATTTATTTAAAGACACTCCCGTGGCTTGAAATCTGCGGGGAGATATATTTCCCTGCTCATCCTGGATGTTATAATCTAATCTCAATACACTGGAAGAGGTTAGGTCCTGGGTCAAATCAACACTATAATCTAAGTTCAGCCTATCCCCTTTGTCAGGATTTGGAAATAGCCTGTCTTTGTAAACATCCAACCTGCTAAAGATTCGTGTAGTCGCGAAAGGAAGATAATGCGCTGTAAAAAGCCCTCCTATCTCCCCTAGATGCCAGCCAAAACCTGTAATGCTTTTAAAGTCCTTATCAATATCCCGAAATTCAGCGGTAAGTTTCAGTTTTGGGAGACTATAAGCTGATTTTATCAAATGGGCGTATTTCTTTGAATCATTGCTTATTTCATAACCTAAGTCCAGATTAGGAAAATGGTAATTTATTCTCCCATCATACGATTGAGGATTTAAGTACTCCTCTCTATCAGCTCCCCAGCCATAAAAATAAGAAAATCCATAATCCAGATTTTCTGAAGGCAGATAATTAATATCAAGGCCTCTTAAAAAAGAATCTTTTGTCTCGAGTAAGCCTGGAGAAAGTCCGCCATATCTGCCGCCGCCCTCTCTCCCCCAAAATACAGTATAATTTATTTTTTTGTCAAAAGCAGGTGACTCCAGCATAATGCCTCTTAAGCCAGCGCCTCCGTAAGCAAGGTTGGAAAATGGCAGGCCAAAATCAAATCCCCTAAGATTAAAATCCTCGAAAGGGCCAAATCTACCGTCTCTTAATCTCAAGGATAAATAGGTTAAATCCGTGGTCTCTTGAGAAGTCCTAATCTGGGCATCCCCTGCAAAATTCCCATAAGGCGTCTCGCCTGTTAGAGAAAAAGAATGACCATAGGAATAAGACTGTCTATCCAAAGAATTCAATCTCCTGCCTTCCTCAAATAAAAACCAATCCGTGGAATAACGCAATTTGAAAGTAGATGCCCTTTGTTCAGCTAAGCGCATTTCTTCTTCTAATGTTGGGCCTGTGGGCTTAGGAAGCAAGCCTTGAAAATAAACTGTCCAACGCCCATTTTTATCCCAAATATGCAGATACGTAAAACCTATATTCTTGCCTATGATCTGAATTTCATCACGAGACATCTTTTCAGCATTAATAATATTTGGCGTAACCTCTAAGAAACGAATTATATTATTCCCCTCAATAATAATGCTGCGACCCTCTTCTATCTTTATAGGCATAAAGATTAATTCAAGGCTCCCCCTGTCTAAATATAGCCTATCAATTACTTTTTTCTTCTCCTCTTTTCCTGCAGCAGCAGTAGTATATTCTTTAGGCTGGTCAAAGCGTGTTTGAGGCAAAAGGGTTTTCTTGCTTACAGGAGGAGAGGGTACGGTGATAGAAGCCTTTTCGACAAAACCTTCCTGTTCTCTTAAAAGCTCTCCGGAAAGTTTTTCATGTTGCGGAGAAGGCGCAGTCTCTTTTTGTGTGTCATCAACCGTCCCTCTAATCTTTTTTATATATTCTTTAGCCAATTCATGTCCAGGTTCAACTAAAAGAACTTTATTGAATTCACTTAGCGCCGCGTTGTAATTTCCATCCTCATAGTCTTTGATTCCTAACTCTAATAAAAAATTTGGTATCCCAGTATACGAAAACGAAGGGGTTATTAAATGATTTAAAAAAGTAGCGATAAAAAAAATTATGAATACCTTTTTCGCAAAATTCTTCATAAAAACCAGCCTCACTTTATTACACGTTTAATCTGTAAATGTAATAATTTTACCGTCTGAAGTTATCTTGATTCTTAATTCTTCTACTAAAGTCTCTCCTCCGCCAATTTCAAGAGTTATTACCAAGTCATACTCTCCCGCGGTTATTACTTCCTTGCACTCCGCGTATAGTTTTACTTTATAATCCGGGAAAGTATAAACATCATTAAATCTACCGCGGCCATAAACCATGCCGTTTTTGTCTATAATATAAAAGGTGCCGTTTGCTGTAATATCCACATTGCCTCTATTTGTAAAGTCTGCCTGCAGCATTAAAGGCGAATTAACTTCTTTTCTTTCAATTTTAATGTTTTCTATGCCGGCTTTTCTAACTATAGTTCCTTCAGATTCGATATAAAATAACGCGCCTATCCTGATAGCCAAAGGAACAACCACTCCGCCTTCTATCTCAGGAGGTTCTCCCAATAAACTCTCAAAGAAAAGAATCGCGTAATTACCGCCTCTCGCGTCTTCTGGAATCTGGATAGTGTAACTTACTTTTTTATTTCCATACGGCGACACGGTAAATTCAGCCGGTGAAAAACTAATCCAATTAGCCGCTGATAATTCTGTAGTGCCTGCTGGTTTAAATTCTTTAGAACCATTCCCTGCACCAAGATATACCCAGTCTTCTAAATATGCCTTAATATGTTTTGCTTCAGAAGAAGGATTGCTTACCATGATTGTACCTGCCTTTTTTCTTCCAGGCAAAACATTCAGCCTTATTTTAGGCTGATCTATCTGTATAATCTCAATAGCCTCTACTAGATACGGCATAAAAAGAAACAGAAACACTAAAAGCCAACATTTAAATGTTCTGGATAAACGCATTTTGCACCTTCATTTCTCACTTAGTACGAGTAAACAAAAAAATAGATAATCGCCAACCAATGTAATGTTTGATAAAACTCTTACTACATAGCTTTGACGCTAAATATCTTATATAGCAACAATAGTTATTGTCACTGTTCCCGTATATGTCCCTGATGCCTGACTCAATGGAATACGCTCAAAATCAGGAAACGGGTCTGCTCCGCCAATTTCGTAAGGAGGAAGCCCGTAATAAGCCTGGATGATCCTTGCTGTTGACGGATTATCGCTCCTGTAAATAAGCATGTCTGTAGCAACTGCGGAACCACTTGAGCCTAATTGAGCGCCTGTGGCTGTGGGCATATCACCTTGTCTGCTGGTCGGATCTGTAATATCCCACAAATCATCCGCAGAATAAACTGGCGTAAGGCCAAAACTATTATCCGGCAATCTGTTGGAACCGCTGGCAAGGCCGGTGCAAGTGCTTTTTACCTCATACTTATGCCCATAACCTTGCGCATAAACATTCACGCAAAAACCAGCTTCAGCATACCATAGTCCAGCGCCTTTGCCATCAGCCAATCTATTCGTAAGCGCGCCAAAGCTCATGCTTGTCACCTCTGTTGAATTTGACCAAGGATCTTTATCATCGTTACCATCCGTGAATTTAAGTATGGTAATATCTATCTCAACTGACAAATTTGGCACTACAGCATTCACAGTGATGTTTTTGCTGGCGCTAGGCGCGGCTTGCAAATTCATGCAACACATAACTACTGCCAAGCTGAAAATCATTAAAAAAATAATTGACCTTTTCATCTTTCTCACCTCCTTTTCCGTTGATTTTACTTAAAAATAAATCCCTCGAACTCTGTGTAATTTTTGACATTACGTATACCCTCCTTTCTTTATATTTCGGTTAATGAATAAGTAATTCTTGTAGAATAATCTCCTGATATTATATTAAGCGGAACGCCTAATTCATATATCACCTTAAAGCTATCAGGGGCCCCTTCCTTATTAGAGACAAATAAAACTGTTTCTCCTGTTTTAACCATTGTCTTTTCAGCGCAGTTCAATATTCCGCCTGATGTCCCGCCTTCTTCTCTTAGAGTAAAATTCTTATGCTGCATAACGTTCCCTTCAGGACTAGTCAGTTCTGAAACCAGATTTTGGCTTACCTGATACATCTTGCCTATATTTGTCCTGATTTCAATTAACACCTCGTTTATTTTAGATGGCGCTAAAGGCTTTAAATCTCTAAATTCTATTTTACCGCCGACCTCGGGCTTGACAATAAAATCAAAAATTTGCGGGATATCTATTTTTAACTCCACAGCATCGATCAGCTCCTGTTTCAGAAAATTACCCCCTTCCATCACATACATTAACTTCGTTGTGTATATGCCTGATCTTGCTTTAGTTAAATCGTCTAATTTATAGGCTATTAAGAAATTGTCTGTTTCCCCCTTAGCGCTGGATTTATAGAGCAACTTTGGCTGAAGAGATAAGGATGTAAAATCATTAACTACGGGGACCCCCTTCTTCGCGCCCTGTATCCTGAATTTCACAGAATCAAATGGAAGCTCTTTCCCCATAGCGTCTGCCAGAGGCTCGCTGACTACCTGTGATATGCGAAACTGTTCACCAAAACTGCCTATGATGTTAACCAAAACCTCCTTGTATCTATCGTTTTCATCGCCTGAATCTTTAAGCTCTATGCTCTTTCTGCCCAAGTAAGTGCTTATTTCTATTTTAGCGTTGACTTCCACATCAACATAAATATTAAGCTGTACTGTTACAGCCTCTGACAGAGAATCAACCGGCTCAAGCACATAGCTAATTCTACCGCGATAAAAACCCGCTTGCTGATCTCCGGGAACGCTGAGCTTATAAACCAATATAAATGAATCCGAGTCACCTGTTTGATTTGACGTATAGATAATAGTTCTGCCTAGTCTTACCGGGACCTCATTTTCTACGCTCAATGTGCCATATTTACTGGATCCTCGCAGACCATAAACGCGCAGACTATCCATTGATATATTTTCGCCTTGAGAATTAGTAAGGGGTTCTGCCAGTGTTTGAACAAGACGATATCGTTTTTGAAGATCGGAATTTATCGAAACACTCACTTCTTTATTGACCCATCCAATGACTGAGCTTACTTTGCCGTATCTTAAATCATAACCGCCTTCATAAGGAGTAACGCTAAGAGTAAAAGCAGCAATAGCATCTAATGGCATTACCGCCAAGATTAGGCCTAGAAAAAATATTATACTATATAAATATTGGCTCCATTTTCTCTTCATGATATTTTATCTCCTCATTATATAACTAAACAGAAAAAACCTGATATACCGTAAAGTTACAACCCTTAGGTATTCAGGTTTTGACTTTCTAAAAGTCACCAGGCTATTTATGCCTTCGGCCTCCCCACCTGCCAAAGGTTTTACTAATATACCTAACCTCTTAAAAAATATATAATTAAAATGCCTTTTAAAGTATTTTTTTAAAGTATAATATATCTCTTTATACACTATAATTATACCACATAAATCTGCTATTGTCAAACACGCATCTTATATATATAACAAGGGTTAGGTATTGAATAAATTACTAAAAAACCCTTTATTATATACAAAGATATAGTACCATATTGTTTTTTAATTGTCAATTCAAACTTTTAGAAAAATAGCCTCCGGTCATTGCGTCAAGGTCTGCGGTAAGCTCATCTATCCGGAGCCTTTTCTCTATTCTTTTGCTTTGATTATCGGGCTGGGAAAGATGTGTTTCTATCTGAAGCCTGCGGCGTTCAAAATATGTCCTTGTAATCTCACCTAATACATCATCCCTGAGCTGTACCATCAAGCGGGAACGGGTATCAATGCTTGTCTGATCGTCGTTCCAGATGAGCTCACCAAGATCCCACGTCATTGTTAGATCCCAGCTTACAACATCGTCACCTTTTACTAGTACATCAGGATTTTGACCCGCATCCCAGTGGTAGTAATCAGTTACATATCTATCGACCCCCACTGAAACATTTGGAAGAAGTGCCTTTTTCCTGGCGGATTCTCTCCATTTTTTAATCTTATCGGGATGGACCTCGGCATATTTAATGGCAATCTCTTGAACTTCCCTTATGCCAGGTTCATTACCAAAAAGCCCTAACACGTTTTCAACCTCTAAATCCACTTGTTTAACGTGACCGGACTTGGAATAATATAGCCCCTTATCTGTGGCAACCCACATTGTACCTTTATTGCTTATTGAAAATGAATTTATTCTGTCAGTGCTTATGCCCTTATAAGAGGAGTCCCATATCCCATCTGCTTCGTCAAAGAAGAATATCCCTTTATCAGTAGCGGCGTAAAGTTTATTATTCAACGAAACAATCCTCTTTATCCTTGGCGATAAAAGCCCGTTGGATGAAAATCTTTTCCAGCTAACCCCCTTGTCGCCGCTGGAAAACACCCCTTCATCTGTTGCTAAAAATATCCTTTCTTTATCGATAAAAATGCTATTTACTGGCTTAGATGCGCTGGTATACTCATCTTGTGAATCGCTATCATACTCTCCTTCCTCAGTGGTTACCACAAAAACTCTTTTCCAGCCTTTATCTATGCTTCTATATACCCCGTCTTCCGCCGCGAGGAATATATCTTTTTCTTGGAAAGCAATCCACTTTATCCTTAAGTTGCCTGCCTCACCAATATCTTTTACCCATTCAGTTCCGTCATCCCTGCTTATAAAAAGCCCGCCTTTTGTCCCAAGATACATCGTGCCGTCCTGAAAAACAGCAATGTGTGATGCGCTATTTTCTTCCATCCCTATTCCTTTAAATATTTTTTTCCATCCTGATTTACCATCTATGCTTCTAAACATGCCTTTTTCCGTGCATACAAAAATACCCTGTTTTAACATACTGATAAAGTTAATTTTGTCGCCATCTCCTTTAGCGGAAAATACCGCTCTCCATGTCTTGCCATCATCTTCGGTCTTGTATAGGTTTTTTGTACTTGCTGTGTAGACAACACCTTCTTTATCTGGGTCTGAGGCAACCTCTTCTATTTTTGCCTCTTTGATTCCAGAGGCCAGCTTCCACGCTTCATAAGAAAAGGCTCTCCCGCTAAAACAAAAAGTAAAAAGTATTGACAAAATAATGATACGCTTCACAAAACACCTCCTTTGTTGTTTTCCCCCAGGGCGTCACAAAAGTGCCGTCCTTGATTAATCATAGTAGGGCACCTTTAAAGGTGCCCTACTCTACAATATATAGACACGAAGACCCATGAATTTCTTTCAAAGATTTTTTCTATGAGAGATGTTAGATTAATTATCCGGATAGGATCAGTGTACTACACTGACAAAGAAAGGCGCCATAGACACTTAGGCATAAAATAATGCCTGAAGAAGCAAGAGTTATCCATAATAGCAGGGTGCGTTTAAAGGTGCCCTGTCCTATGCGCTAGCTCCAAATAATACTCGCCCTCTTGCGGCCTGCCGTGTTTGATGCAGCCGTTGCCGTATATGCGGCATTTCTTCTGAAGCTCTTGGATGGCGAGATACTTCTGTTTATTGTCAAGTATTCCTGAGTCGAGAGTTTTCGCAATTGCGAGTATCCTGAACTTGTCTATCCCTGTCTTATAAATACAGGATACCTGATCCGGCCTGCCGCCGTCTTTAAGGGTTAAAGGGTTTTCGATAAAAAGAAACCTGTTTTTCGCGCTTACCCTCAGCCAAAAGTCGTAGTCCTCACAGCATGGAAGGCCTTCGTCAAATAATCCTGTTTTATCAAAAAGCCCTGCCCTGATCATTACCGTAGACATGCTGACCACACACAACGGAAGACATTTGTCAAAAATATAACCGTGATATTTTTTATGTTTCTTTTTTTGGTTCAGTAAACTGCCGTTTTTATACCATATCTCGTCAGTATGCGAAACAAGATAATCTGGATTTCCCCGCATGGCCTTTACCTGTACGGCCAGTTTATCTTTATCCCACCAGTCATCTGAATCAAGAAACGCGATAAACGGCCTGGTTGATTTTTTTATCCCGGCATTACGGGCCGCGGCTGGCCCTTTATTCTCCTGCCTGATGTACACGATATTGCGCCCCAAATCAGATATAGCCTTAGCAATATCATCCACAGAGCCGTCATCAATAACTATAAGCTCAAAATCCTGATACGTCTGGGACAGCACGGACTCAATAGCCTTTTTTAAAAGATTAGGGCGGTTAAGGGTGGGTATAACTATGCTGACCATGCTTGGTCTTAAGCTTATCGCGGTAAGCCTTTTTCTTTTCGCGCAAGAGCCTTGATATATCCTTTTGCCTGCGCGTGATCTTCTGTTTCATGTTTTATTGTATGGAAATCTTGCCCGTGGAACTGATAATAGAGATCGTCTTTGACTCGCCCTGCCTGTCGCTGATTGTTATGCAGCCGCTCGTGCCTTCCACCGCGCCAGTCGGGCCAAAAATAACTGTATCGCCTTCAAAGGTCACGGGATCAGCTTCACTGTCTTTGGGTAACGCGAATCTTATCGAACCGGGGAGTTTTCTTTTTTTCTCAAAGATATTCCCGTTCTGGTCTTCCATCCAGTATACTCCGGCCTGGACATCGAATACAACGTTCTGTTTATCCCTGAAAGTAATGGCATTGCTCCTTGCCACTCGTAATGTCCCCAAAATAGCCCTTGAAGCGGTCTTTATCCTGAGACCTTTTCCAAACCCCGTTGTAAAGGGGATAGAAATACCCAGCATCATACCTATAATCGCCAGCACCACAAGCATCTCGACCAGTGTAAAACCGCGTTTACCAGTTAGTAACATCATCTTTTCCGTTTCCGTCGCCTTTTCCATCCGGCCCAGGTGAATATAAATCATACGAATATGTATTATGTTCTCCCGGGTCTACATATACAAATGGGCCGCCCCACGCGTCTAGATATTCTCCATTCTCATTAAGTTCTTTTTCTTTTATTTTCATGTATGGGCCATTCCAATTAGAGTCCCCTGGGTCTTCCATGAACGCCTTGACCAGATTTTTATTGCCTGATTCCGGGTAAATCCCCATATCTGTCTCGTACATGCTTATCGCGGTCTCAATTGTGGCAATCTGCGCGTTTACCTTTGTAATAGCGCCTCTTTTCCTGGCCTGCTGAGCGCCGCTCACGACCATGCCAGCCAAAATTGTGATAATCGCTATAACCACCAAAAGCTCTATAAGAGTAAATCCTTTTCGTAACCTCATGTAACCTCCCATAGGTTATACATATTCTTTTGTTTCCCTTAATACCTCTTCTGTGGTTGTCTCCCCTTCCTTGATCTTTCTGACCCCGTCTTCTCTCAATGTATTCATGCCGTTTTCCATTGCCAAGTTCCTGATAATCGAAGAGCTCGCCCGTTTCGCGATAAGCTCCTTTATTTTTTCATTAAATACAAGCAGCTCATACAATCCTGTTCTGCCTTTATAACCCGAGCCATTGCATTCCGAGCAGCCTTCACCTTTGTAAAATTTAATGGCCTTTGCCTCTGCCAGAGGTATATTGAGCTCTTTAAGCTCTTGACATTGAGGTTCATAAGGTTTCTTGCATTTTCCACAGATCATCCTTACAAGACGCTGCGCTATTACTGCCCTTATTGTCGAGGTTATCAAAAACGGCTCTACCCTCATATCAATAAGCCTTGTCACGGCGCTGGGCGCGTCATTGGTATGCAATGTACTCAATACCAAGTGGCCTGTAAGGGCTGACTGAATAGCTATTTCGGCAGTCTCAGTATCTCTTATCTCTCCGACCATAAGAATGTCAGGGTCCTGCCTAAGCATGTGCCTAAGCGTCATGGCAAATGTCAGGTCTATCTTAGTGTTTATCGCTACCTGTATAATGCCTTCTATGTCATACTCCACAGGGTCTTCTACAGTTATTATCTTGTATTCTATTTTATTTACCTCTCTAAGGCATGAATAGAGCGTTGTGGTCTTGCCGCTCCCTGTCGGCCCTGTTGTTAATATAATGCCGTTAGGCCGCTGAATCAACTGCCTAAGCTTGGATTTTACGTCGTGGCTCATGCCAAGCTGGTCCAAGGACAAGCTTACCACATTTTTATCCAGGACCCTCATTACTATACTTTCACCGTAAAGTGTCGGAAGCGTGGATACGCGGAGATCCACGCTTCTGCCTCCAATATCCATCATAATGCGTCCATCCTGCGGGAGCCTGTTCTCAGCCACGTCCAGGTTGGCCATGACCTTTATCCTTGAGCTTATGGCAAGGCTGAGATCTTTTGGCGGGTGAGCGGCATCATAGCACATACCATCTATCCTGTACCTTATCTTGTAATCGTTTTCAAAAGGTTCGAAGTGGATATCAGACGCCTTTTCCCTTATTGCGCGCAAGAGAACCATATTCAGAAGTTTCACTACAGGCGCCTGCGACGCTATTTCTTTAAGCTTATCAATATCTTCTTTGGCTGAAATAATGGCCTTGCCCGAAACCTTTTCAGCCTCACTAATAACGTCTCCAAGAGATTCTTCTTCCTCGCCGTAATAACGCTCTATGGCCTTCTTTATATCATCCTCTTTTGCCATAACCATCCTGATATTAAGTCCCGTTACAAACCTCAGGTCATCGACTACTTTCATATTAAGGGGGTCACATACGGCAACAACGACGACGTCGCCTTTTACCTGTATCGGGACAATGTTATAAAACTTTGCCGTAGACGCGGAGATTTTATTGATCGCGTCCCTTTCTATGCTCTCGCGGGAAAGATCAATGAACTCCATGCTTAGCCAATCAGCAACGGTACTCAAAAGCACAACCTCCTTGATATGGCCCTCGTCAACGAGTATCTTGAATATATTCCTCCCGGTCTTTTTCTCTTCCTCTTTTGCGTCATCGATAACCTGCTGTCCCAATAATTTTTTATCGATCAGCTTTTTTAACAACAAGTCATATTGTGTACTGTTAGGCATCTTGCGTGACCCTCATGACTTCCTGAATAGTTGTATATCCCCTTTTCACCTTTTCAAGGCCATCTTCTTTAAGTGTCCTCATGCCAAGCTGCCTGGCCTTATTAAATACATCTGAACTCGAAGCGCTGCTTAAGACCATCTCCCTTATTTCATCCGTCATCACAAAAAGCTCATATATACCTATACGCCCCCTGAATCCTGTATTGCTGCAGGCAGGGCAGCCCTTGCCCTCGTAAAGCTCCAGGTCGTTTTCTTCTTCCTGAGGCAAAGAAAGTATTTGCTTCTCTTTGTCAGTGGGCTTGTAAGACACCCTGCACGAAGCGCACAGAGTCCTCACAAGTCTCTGGGCAAGTATGCACTGGACAGTCGAGGCAACAAGATAACTCTTTACACCCATGTCAATCAACCTTGCGACCGCGCTCACAGCGTCATTTGTATGAAGGGTGCTAAATATCAAATGCCCTGTCAGAGCGGATTGTATCGCTATCTGCGCGGTCTCCATATCCCTTATTTCTCCAACCATTATAATGTCGGGGGCCTGTCTTAACATGGACCTGAGGCCGCTGGCAAACGTAAGCCCGATCTGCGGCTTTACCTGGACCTGGTTAATACCGTCAAGCTGATATTCAACGGGATCCTCTATCGTAATCACTTTACGTTCTTTCTGATTTATGTGGCTAAGTGTCGCGTATAGCGTTGTGGTCTTGCCGCTTCCGGTCGGCCCTGTTACAAGTATCATGCCGTTTGGCATATTTATCAACTTCTCAAATTCCTTCCGATGGTCAGGTATAAATCCCAAATCCTCAAGTCCCACGAGAAAACTAGAATTGTCAAGTATCCTCATCACAATGCTTTCACCATGTATGCCAGGAAGACTGGAAACCCTTAGGTCCAGTTCTTTTCTATCGAGCGCGATCTTTATCCTGCCGTCCTGGGGAAGGCGTTTTTCAGCTATGTCCATGCCTGCCATGATCTTTACCCTGCTTATAATAGAGCCCTGCAGTCTTTTAGGCGGCGCGGGCACATTATGCAAAATCCCGTCTATCCTGTAACGGACACGGAATTTATTTTCCAGCGGCTCGATATGTATATCGCTGGCCCTTTTTTTAACCGCCTCGCTTATTATAATATTTACCAGTTTTATTATGGGCGCGTCGTCTACGCCCTTTGTCTCTTTTATATTTTCAGATACCTTCTCGATATCCATGTTAGATTTTTCTTTGGCGGCATACAATTCGTTCAATACAGCGTCCAGGGCCTTGGATTGCATTAATTCCAGCTCAATAGGCAAACCTATCATGGCTTCAAGATTACCCTCCGCGAGAAAATTTAACACCTCATCTGTTCCTATAATAAGTCTGCCAATTTCCTGCTTCAAGGGTACTATCCTGTGAGTCAGCGCGATATTAGACGGCAGGAGGTTTAAGAGATTCTTTTCTATATCTTTAGGATCTACTGACACCGGCAAAATACCTGTCTGCGGCACAAGCGTCTTGCCTACCTTCTGATTTGGTATATATCCTAATTTAGTCAGGACACTTACAAAACTGGCTTTGGTTTCTATCTGCTCATCGAGGGCCTTTTTTATCTTCTCGTCATCCATGAGCCCGATATTTTTAACAAGTTCTTTTATTATATCCTGTTTTCGTATCAATCTAGCAGCCTCTAGGGTTATTTATTGATCAGGGAGGCGAAGTAGCCCGCGCCAAAGCCATTATCTATATTTACCACTGAAACTCCTGGCGAACAGCAGTTCATCATGGTCAATAATGGCGCTATACCCTTAAAACTCGAACCATAGCCTACGCTTGTAGGCACAGCTATAACAGGCTTTTCTGTAAGGCCGGCCACAACACTCGCAAGAGCACCCTCCATGCCGGCAACTACTATGATTACATTTGCCCTTGAAATGTCGTTAATCCTGTCAAACAGCCTGTGTATACCTGCTACGCCTACATCATAGACCACCTTTACTCTGTTCCCCATAATTTCAAGGGTCATCCTCGCTTCCTCAGCCACAGGTATATCACTCGTACCCGCTGTCAATATAAGGACGGTCTTTTTACTCTTTGGCCTTTGTTTCTTTGTGTAGATTATCCTGGCCAATTCATTGTATTTCAAAAAATCATAATCTTTTTTTAAGTATTCAAAGAGGGGCTTGCTGGCGCGCGTTAAAAAAACCTGTCCGTTTCTCTTTGTTATATCCAACACTATCTTCTTTATGTGATCAGGGGCTTTGCCCTCGCAATAAACAACCTCGCCAAAGCCCTTACGCAGCAATCTGTGGTGGTCTAATTTTGCGAATTTTAAATCCTTATAAGGAAGGTCCCTTAAAGCGCTGAAGGCTCTATCCGGGGTAATTTTATTAGCGCTCAAATCTCTAAGCAGCTTCTCTATAGATTTTCGGGAATCCATATCTAATTTACTTAAAAATGAAGTATATAATAACTATAATAACGGCTATGGAGATAATATAAAAATCATTGAAATAAAAAAAGTCCTTTATTCTGTCTGGCAGACTAACTGAATATTTATGGCGTACCCCGCGAAGGGCCTTGCGGCCATAGGTTCTCAAATCGTCTATTCTATACCTGGTGTAAATCCCGCCGATCTTGTAGGATGGGACAGCATCTTCGTTTGTCAGCCTTTCTAACTCGTTCTCGGCTAAGCCCATGTAATCCGCCGCCTCTTTTAAGGTCAAAAACTTCTTCATCATATCGTTATCTAATCCCTATTCCATATCTTTATCCACCCGCGGCGGATCATGCCATCACTTACTTTGCTTTTTCTTTAGCTATCCATTCGTCTATCATGCCCCTGTCAAACATCCAGTCATTGCCTTCTTTAAAAGCAGGGATCTTTCCTGAATCAGCCCAGTTCAGTATATTAGACACCTCGACCTCCAGGTATTTGGCAAGTTGTTCCGCGTTAAATATATTACCTGCCTTGCCAGGACTGCCAAGCATATTGCATTTCCCTTGAATAACAGCTCCTGATTCAACGCTCAAGATAGGCGTCGTGATATCCCCAACAATATGAGCGCGCGAAAGCGCTTGAAGCTGCTTCTGGGCCGCGATATTGCCAATAACCCTCCCTCCGATAATTATCTCTTCTCCGTTTATATCTGCTCGGATCACAGCATTTTCGCCTATAATAAGGCTTCCTTTGGTATCCAGCCTGCCTTCAAAGCTGCCGTTTATTCTAAGGTTCACGGGATCTTTAAAGGTCAGTGTACCCTGCATGCTGGCATCAACGTCCAGTATCTTTTGTTCTGTTCTGTCCCTCCGGGCCATACGCCCTCCTTTCCCCCTATTTTTCTTCTATTATAGGGAGTTTTCTCAATAAATACAGAGCTGCCAGCACTATCATGACTGTGACAAAACCAGCAATATAAAACCCGCAGCCAACAGCCAGGCCTATTCCGGAAACAGTCCACAGGCTTGCCGCTGTAGTAAGGCCAGTGACTGTAGTGCTGGACCGTATGATTGTGCCTGCGCCAAGGAAGCCGATGCCTGTTATTACGCCGGCGGCTATCCTTGACGGATCAACAGACGCATGAGCCCCATAGATCTCAAAAACATAGATAGAGGTAAGCATAATCAGCGTAGAACCAACGCATACAAGTATGTGGGTCCTGAAGCCTGCTATCTTTCTATTATGTTTTTCTCTTTCAAAACCTATAAGGCCCCCTAAAATTGCCCCTGCGACAAGCCTTAATATTATCTGGGAATTAGTAAGCATGTTTTGCCTCCTAAGAATTAATGTTAAGTTAAGCAGCATGAGGCGCTGCTTGTAAAGAGGTATTTCCTATACTCCTTAAGTTAATCTTCCCCTTACAAGGCTTGGGCGGTTATGTCAAGTCTTGATTTAATGCCAATTTTATAAAGTCTGCAGGCCAGGCCTGCTACCATCGCCGCGTTATCCGAACATAACTCTATCGGCGGAAAAAACGCATGGAACCCTTTAAAAAACGCCTCTTCTTGTATCATTGCCCTAAACCTTGAATTAGCGCTGACTCCGCCGCCGATAACCAAGGTGTTTATTTTGTGTTTCTCAATGGCCTTTAAACAATTACTCACAACCACGCTCAAAACAGCCTCTTGGAAACTTGCCGCAATATTTGCCTTTTGCCCCCTGTCTTTTAATTTTTGTTCTCTTGTGTAATACAAAACCGCTGTCTTTATCCCGCTGAAACTAAAATCCAAACCGCCGTTAACGCCTCTGCATGTAAACCTTACCGCCTTAGGGTCCCCTTTTTTAGCAAGGCTATCTATGACAGGGCCGCCCGGATATCCCATACCCAATATCTTTGCCACTTTATCATATGCCTCGCCAATCGCGTCATCCAATGTGTCTCCCAAGACTTTAAATCTGTCAAAACCCTCAACCAGTAAAATCCTGGTATGTCCCCCTGATATAACAAGACCTATAAAAGGAAATTCTATGTCCTTAGAACTCATCAAGGCTGAGTATACATGCGCTTTTACATGGTCAACTGCCACTAGCGGGATATCAAGGCTATAAGCAATAGCCTTAGCGCATGAGATACCTACTAGCAGCGCTCCTATAAGCCCCGGCCCCTGAGTTACGGCAATGGCATCTATATCTTTTATATTGACACCGGCCGCATATAAAGAACCATTGACTACTTTGTCTATGTTTTCAGCATGGTGCCTTGTGGCTATCTCCGGGATAACTCCGCCGAACCTCCTATGATACTTCAGGCTCGAAGAAACAATATTAGAGAGTATTTTTTTTCCGTCTTTTACAACGCTTGCCGCTGTCTCATCACATGAAGTCTCAATGCCGAGTATTAACATATTAATTTATCTTGCTCCGTAAATTATTATCCCTTTCAATACATCTACCGCGCCTAAAACCTGATTGTCGTATTCTTTTTTCTTGCTATCGACTTCCTTTTCTTTTTCCCCGGCCTTTTCGGTTTCTGTTAATTCCTTGAATATATTTAAAGTATCCCTGCCTTCTGCCTTTTCCCTGCTCGAAACATCCTTGTATTCTATTACTATGTCAGGCATTATACCTTCACCGTGTATGGAGCGGCCGCTCGGCGTAAAGTATTTACTCGTCGTGAGCCGCACCGCGGAACCATCCGACATAGGCACCACAGTCTGAACAGACCCTTTTCCAAAGCTTTTCGTCCCCATTATTAGGCCGCGCTTGTTATCCTGTATCGCGCCGGCTACAATCTCTGAAGCCGATGCGCTGCCTCCGTTTACCAGCACAATTATAGGGTAGTCGAGGTGTTTATTTTTGTTCTTTGACTTGAATAAAAGATTTTGATTTTCGACGCGGCCTTTTGTAGAGACGATAGTTTTGCCTTCTTCTAAAAATTTACCCGCCACGTCTACAGCAGAGTCGAGCAGGCCTCCGGGATTATTTCTCAGGTCAAGTATAAGGCCTTTCATGTCATGGGCTTCCAGATCCCTGAGGCTTTGCTCCAGATCTCTTTGTGTCTTTTCCTGGAACTCCACAAGCCTTATGTGCCCTATGCCCGGCTCTATTATCTCTGCCTTCTTGATGCTGTCTATTTTGATTATAGACCTCGTGATTGAAAAATCCAGAAGCTTTTTTTCAGAGTCCCTGAGAACTGTAATATCAACATTTGTCCCTGGGGAGCCTCTTAATTTTTTTACTGCCTCGATAAGCGTCAGGTCTCTTGTTATCTCGCCATCGATTTTAACTATCTTGTCGCCGGCCTTTAACCCTGCCACAAAGGCAGGTGTGTCATCTATGGGCGATATTATAGTCAGGAGGTCGTCCTGTATCGTAATCTCTATGCCTATCCCCCCGAATTCGCCTTCTGTCTCTATCTTCATCTCGTTATAGGTATCCGGGTTCATAAACTGACTATATGGATCCAGTGAGGACAACATGCCCTTGAGCGCTCCGTATATGAGATCTTTTGCCTGAGGTTCTTCCACATAATCAGACCGTATTATACTGACCGCGTCAGAGAAAAGCTCAAGTTCTTTATACAGGTCACCTGTCTTCTTTGTTTTTTCAGCAAGGCCTATGCCTGAAATCATAAGGCCACAGGCAAAACATACCACGCCTACAGTCAATGCAAATTTCTTGTTCATGGTTTTCCTTTCATTTTTTTTCTCAATATCTCGTTTACCTTTTGCGGATTCGCCTTGCCTTTTGTTTTGGCCATTACCTTTCCAACAAGAGCCACCATGGCATTTTCTTTTCCGCCTCTGAAGTCATCTACTATCTTTTGATTCTCTGTTATGACATAGTCTATCGCTTCCTCAATCTGACTTGGATCAGCAATCTGCTCAAGGCCTTTTTCCTTTACAAGCAAGTAAGGGTCCTTGCCTGTTTGTATTATATCGATCAAAAGAGATTTAGCGATCTTGCCGCTTATAATACCCTTATCTATCATATCAAGCATACCTGTAAGATATTCGCTTTTCAAGCCTAATAGGTCAATTGTCAGGTTATTTTCTTTCATGTAAGCTGAGATATCGCCCATAATCCAGTTAGAGATTGTTTTAGGGTTATTGTGGGAGGATGCGCATTTTTCAAAATAATCGGCTAAAGCCTTATCACTGACCAGGACCGCGGCGTCATATTCAGAAAGCCTGTATTCTTTTATAAATCTCCTTTTCTTGGGCTCTGGGAGCTCTGGCATCTCTTTTTCGATATACTCTAAAATACTCCTCTCAAAATCAAAAGGAACGAGATCCGGCTCAGAAAAATACCTGTAATCATGCGCCTCTTCTTTTGAGCGCATGGGTTCAGTGATCCCCCTTGCTGAATCAAAAAGCCTTGTCTCCTGCATAATCTTTATCCCGCTTTCGAGTAATTCAATCTGCCTGGCGGCCTCATATTCAAGCGCTGATTTTACTGCCTTAAATGAATTCATGTTCTTGATCTCTGTTTTTACGCCTAGCTCTTTGGCGCCTTTTTCTCTGACAGATATATTCGCGTCGCATCTAAGACTGCCCTCTTCCATGTTGCAGTCAGACACATCTATGTATTCAAGGATAGATTTTAAGGCCGTAAGGTATAGATAGGCCTCGTCCGGAGAATTCATGTCTGGGCCGCTTACTATTTCCAGGAGCGGAGTGCCTGAGCGATTAAAATCTATGAGACTCGAATCCTGGCCATGCAAAAGCTTACCTGTATCCTCTTCCAGATGAACCCTTGTTATGCTGACGCGTTTTTCTTTTTCACCCGTCAATATCACAAGATATCCGTATCGTGACAATGGCTGGCTAAACTGAGAGATCTGATACGCCTTTGGCAGGTCTGGGTAAAAATAATTTTTTCTGTCAAACCTTATCTCGTCCGCGATCTGACAGTCAAGGGCGATTGCGACCTTTGCCCCAAGTTTAAGCGCGTCTCTATTCAACACGGGCAGGCTGCCTGGAAAGCCAAGGCAAACCGGGCACGTCTGCGTATTGGGTGAAGCCCCAAAAACAGTGGCGCAGCCGCAAAACATCTTACTCTTTGTCTTAAGCTGCAGATGAACTTCTAAACCTATAACTATCTCGTAAGACATGTTTTCCTAAGGCCTCTTTATATGTTTGGTTTTCTTTTGTGCCACTCCGTAGCCTGTTCGTAATTATACGCTATTTTCAAAATCGTTTCTTCGTCAAACGGCCGTCCGAGTATCTGAAGGCCTATAGGTAAATCTTCTTTAGTAAATCCGCACGGTATAGAGATGCCGGGTATACCGGCAAGATTGGCGGATATAGTGAATATATCTGAAAGATACATAGTCAGGGGGTCTTTTATCTTTTCGCCTATCTTAAAGGCCGGTGTCGGAGAAGTAGGCGTGATTATCGCGTCAAATTTATTAAAGACATGGTCAAAATCCTTTTTTATCAATGTCCTGACCTTCAACGCCTTTAAATAATAGGCGTCGTAATACCCGCTCGACAGCGAGAATGTCCCAAGTATAATCCTGCGTTTCGCTTCATCCCCAAAACCTTCGCCCCTTGTTTTTTTATGCATATCAAGAATCGACTTTGCCTGGCTAGCCCTCAGGCCATATTGTACGCCGTCGAACCTCGCCAGATTTGAACTTGCCTCAGCTGTCGCAACCAAATAATAAACAGCCACGGCATATTCTGTATGAGGCAGGCTTATATGCTCACAAACCGCTCCCAGCTCCTCAAGTTTTCCTATCGCCTTCAACAGAGACTCCTTAACATCCCTGTCCATCCCTTCAATAAAATATTCTTTAGGGATTCCCAGTTTTAAACCTTTTATTTCTTTCTTTATTAATGCCGGAAAGTCAGGGACTGTCATATCAACGGATGTCGAATCCATCTCATCATGGCCTGATATTATCTTCAATAAAATCGCCGCGTCCTCAACGTCCTTGGTAAGCGTACCTATCTGGTCAAGAGAAGACGCAAACGCTATGAGGCCGTACCGAGAAACTCTTCCATACGTAGGTTTTAGGCCAACGATTCCGCATAGCGCGGCAGGCTGTCTGATCGAGCCGCCCGTATCCGAGCCAAGCGCAAATATGGCTTCGTCAGCCGCCACGCTTGCCGCAGAGCCGCCGCTTGACCCGCCAGGAATCCTTTCCAGGTCCCATGGATTCCTTGTAGAGCCATAGCAGGATGTCTCTGTGGAAGACCCGAACGCGAATTCGTCCATATTGGTCTTTCCCATCAGCACCGCGTCTTCTTTAAGCAACTTCTGTATTACAGTGGCGTTGTAGGGGGGCCTAAAACCCTGAAGTATTTTCGAAGAACAGGTGGTTAGTTCATCTTTTACGCAGATATTGTCTTTGATAAAAACAGGCAGGCCTTTACGCGCTTTAATTCTTTCTATTACCTTTTCTTTGTCAAAATTTACGATGGCGTTGAGTTTTTTGTCCTTTTTCTCAACTGCCTTTAGGATGCTCTCGCATATCTCTATATGCGATATCTCTCTTTTATTTAATAATTCAATGAGTCGATGGGCTGTTAATTTATTTAATTCCATTATGCCTCTATAATCTTTTTAACCTTGAATAAATTATTTTCTTTGGCCGGCGCGTTCTTCATGACCTCTGAAACAGGCAGTGAATCCTTTATCCTGTCATCCCTATAGACATTCTTTATCTCCAGGACATGACTGGTAGGCTCAAGCCCCTCCACATCAAGCGTCTTGATCTTATGGACATATTCGAGTATGCGATCCAACTGGCCGGTAAAATACTCTATCTCTTTTTCCGACAATTCTATCCTGGCGAGATTCGCCACATATTTAACTGTATCTTTGGTTATTGCCATAATTAACAACCTTACAGAAGCCGCGCCTAAGATCCGAGACCGAATATAGACGACTCCTTTGTCAGCCTTATGAATTCTTCCAGTGAAACAGTTTCAGGCCGCCTGTTATGTGATATGCCGGCCCGGCCAAGGGCCTCTATTATCTCTTTCGAGGATGAAAACAAGTCGCATGATTTCAGAGAATTAAGTATCGTCTTCCTCCTCTTGCCAAAACTTGTCCTTATTATTTTAAACAGTTTTTCTTCATCCGTCAAGTAAAGACCTTTTTCTCTGACGGCCAAACGCACAAATGAGGATTCCACTTTGGGCGCGGGGTAAAAGCATTTCCTGCCAATATTGAACATAATGGCAGGGTCTGTATAAAACTGCGCGAAACATGATATGGAGCCGTATTCCTTTGTACCAGGTCCGGCAACAAGCCTGTCAGCAAATTCCTTCTGGACAGTGACAAAAATAGCGCGAAAGAATCCCCTCTTTTTGATCAGCCGGATTATGATTGGGCTGGATATATAATACGGTAGGTTTCCGACAACCTTGAGATTTTCATTTATCGCGTCAATGCCGTCGAGGTAATCAAGTATATCGGCGTTGATTATTTCTAAATTACCGGCGGGATTATTTACCGACAAAAAATCACAGAGTCTTTTATCTTTTTCTACCGCTATTACCTTCTCTGCGTTATTACAAAGCCTTTCTGTTAAAGTCCCAAACCCGGGTCCTATCTCAAGTATTACATCTCCGGTGTCTACGCCAATAGCATTGATTATCTTATCCTGTATATTCGCGTCTATCAGAAAATTCTGCCCGAGTCTTTTGCTGGGCCTGATATTATATTTTCTGAGTTCAGATCTTGTCCTGCCTAAGTTCACGGTATAGGAATTTCCTTTTTACAGGCAGCGCAATCCCGCAAGCACATGCGAGCCGCTAATATCATGGCCTCCTTCATGGAGCCAGGATCCGCAATCCCTTTACCGGCTATGTCATACGCGGTGCCGTGATCCGGAGATGTCCTGACAAACGGCAAGCCAAGAGTCACATTAACGCCATTATTAAAGGCGAGCATTTTGAAGGGCGCCAGGCCCTGATCATGATACATGGCCACAACCGCGTCAAACATACCCTGATATGCCATATAGAATGCGATGTCTCCGGGTAATGGGCCTCGGGTACCCGGCGCATCTCTCAATGCCCTTTTAATTGCCGGCGTAATTATCTTTCTCTCTTCACTACCCATTAAGCCTTGCTCTCCGGAATGAGGGTTAAGCCCGCAGACACCTATGCGCGGCCTTTTTATTTTAAAATATTTCTTCAGCGCGCTGTTTGTTAAAGCAATAGCTGTCTCAATAATGTCTTGCGTCAAAGACTTTGGAACCTGCTTTAACGGCAAATGCCGCGTCACTATAGTCACATTCATAGGTTTTGAGTAAAACATCATCGCAAATTTACGGGTATTTGTTGCCTCCGCAAGATATTCAGTGTGGCCTTTGAATGATATACCTGTTCTAGCTATAGCTATTTTATTGACTGGGCCGGTAACCAGCCCTTGTGCCCTGCCTTGTTTCAATATAGTAACGGCCTTTTGTATGGCGCTGAACCCTGTCTTGTCAGTAGATCTTATAACAAAAAAATCCGCCATTTTTATTATACGCGGATCCTTAAGCGCTTTTTTAGTGATCTCAGGGCCTATCCCCCTGGGATCACCGGTGGTAATTAGTATCAGGGGTTTTTTCATAGCAAAAATTTAACGCCCTCCGGGCGAACTTTGTAGGGGTCGGATTCATCCGACCCGCATCAACAGGCGCCATAAATGACGCCCCTACAACGACTTAAAAAGGAAGTTCCTATACTGTCGGGTTATTTTATGTCAATATATGCCTTTGACCTGAGGTCAGCCAGCCATTCATTTAATTTCTTTCTCATCTTCTGCTGAAAAAGCAGTGCTCTGACATCTCCCTGAACATCTTCAAGGCTCATATAACCGGAATACGTAATATCCTCTACCTTAAAAATATGATACCCTATTTTGCTTCTTACTGGCTCTGAAAATTCGCCAGGCTTCAGGTTAAATATTACATTTTCTAATTCGGGGAGCATCTCGCCTTTCTTAACATAGCCCATATCGCCGCCTTGTTCTCTGTTCGGGTCCTGCGAATACCGCGCGGCCAATTCCGCGAAATCCTGGCCCTGTTTAAGATTATCGCGGATATCCTCTATTTCCACTTTTGACAGTTCATAGGTAACATCGTTTTCAGCTTTGATAAGAATATGCCTTGCCCTGCGCCTTTCATTAAGCTTAAAATCTTCCCTGTGCTTTTCATAATACTCTGTTATTTCTGAAGGCAGGACATTTACCTTTGAGCGTACTTCAAAATCAACAACCTTTTTCATCAGTATCTGGTCTCGATACCTGTTATTGAGGTCTGATATAGTAATCCCCTGGGTCATTAGCGTATCAGTAAAGGCCTCTTCTGATGGAAAATCGCTTTTTATATAATTCAGTTTGTCCTTAACCTCCTCATCCCTGACTCTTATATTAAGTTCTTTGGCCCGGCTAAGTATGAGCTTATCTTCTATCATTTGTTTCAGGATGTCTTTTCTTGCCTCTTCCATTTTCGCGATCAGCTCATCGCTTTTATACCCTTGAACATACTGCGCATATAGTATAGCCAATAAATGTTCGACATCCTGTTGCGTTATAATTTCGTCATTAATCACAGCGACTACCTTATTAACCAACTGAGCGCCTGCCTGCGCCGGTATTATAATAAATAATATTAAAAAGATGAGTTTTGTAAATTTACTCATAAACTCCTCGTAGTTTTTGCCGCCACTTCTTTCATCATCCTGCAATAAAGATCAAACCCTATCTCTGATATATAGCCATGCTGCTGACGGCCAAGCAGATTCCCCGCGCCCCTTATCTCCAGGTCCTCCATTGCAATCTTGAACCCTGAACCCAGCTCCCTGTAGCGTTCGATGGCCTCAAGCCTTCTCTCTGATTCACTGCTTATAGCCCTGCCTTTTGGCACAAGGAAATAGGCATATGCCTTGTTTTTAAATCTGCCGACCCTGCCTTTTAACTGATATAGATCTGCCAGCCCGAACATATCGGCCCGATTCACAATAAGGGTATTAGCGTTAGGTATGTCTATCCCGGACTCTATTATAACTGTACACACAAGAACGTCAATGTTTCCTTTTATAAATTCCATCATCACCTTCTCGAGTTCTCTGGGCCGCATCTTGCCATGCGCAATGTCCAGCCTTGCCTCAGGCACCAGCTTTGAAATCCTGGACGCAACCTTGTCTATGCCTTGAATCCTATTGTGGATAAAAAATACCTGTCCTCCCCTCTTTTTTTCCTTAATAATCGCCTTTCTCACAAGTTCATCATGGTATTCCGCGACAAAGACCTCAACAGGCAGTCTGTCCTGCGGAGGTGTCTCTATTATAGACATGTCTTTTATATCCATAAGCGACATGTATAGCGTTCTGGGGATAGGTGTCGCGGTCAGCGTCAACACATCCACTAAAAGCCGAATCTTTTTTAGTCTTTCCTTATCTTTTACCCCGAATCTCTGTTCTTCGTCTATAATAACGAGGCCCATGTCTTTAAACTTTATATCCTTTCTTAAGATAGCATGGGTGCCTATTAATATGTCTACCGCGCCGATCTCAACATCTTTTAGCATCCTGTCAATCTGTTTCCGTGTCCTGAACCTGCAGATCAATTCCGCTCTTACTGGAAAATCCCGCATCCTGCTGCTAAACGTAATAAAGTGTTGTTCGGCCAATAATGTAGTCGGGACAAGCATCGCAACCTGTTTATTGCTCATTATAGCCTTAAATGCCGCGCGCAGCGCAACCTCTGTCTTGCCGTAACCCACATCCCCGCATAAAAGCCTGTCCATGGGCCTTTTTGATTCCATATCTTTTTTTACCTCTTGCATAGAGCGTGTCTGGTCCGGTGTCTCTTTAAACGGAAATTTTTTCTCAAATTCTACCTGCCAGTCAGTATCTTTTGGAAACGCGTATCCATCCAACTTGCTGCGCATGGCATTTATCTCTAGTAACTCAAATGCCATTGAGTAAATACCTTTCTTGGCCTTCTCCTTTGCCTTGCTCCACACCTTTCCGCCAAGCTTGTATATCTTAGGGGGTTTTTTATCAAAACCCACGTACCTCTGCATAAGATGCATTTCTTCTATGGGCACGTATAGTTTATCGCCGCCCGCGTACTCTATTACAATATGGTCCTTATCCTCTCCCTTGAATTTAATTTTCTCAAACCCCTTAAAAATACCTATGCCATGATCAACGTGCACTACATAGTCATTAAGGCTTACGTCAATAAATGATCCGAGCGGCAGTTTTTCGCCAAGGCCTGAGACTTTAGACCTTTTTTTCTTTGGATACAGGCCGAGCTTTGGCAGTATTATTACTATGGAGTGTTCTTCGAGAGGCTCATTAGAGGCAATACTAAAACTTCTTATGGATTCTACCTTGTTTCCATTCAGCTCAACGCGCACCGGGCCGTCAAATGTTGGCGGGAATATGTCTACGATGCCCCCGCGCATGCTGAAATCACCTGACTCAGAAATCCTCTGGCATCTTTCATAGCCATACAGGACAAGGTCTCTGGCCAGCGCATTATAATCTAAATCTTCTCCTTTATAAATCTTAATTGATTCAAACATTTATAAATAAGCGCGTGGGTAGGGTTATTCACCCGAGCTTTAGAACTACACTCGGTGTATCACATTTTATCCGGCGCGGCTACTCCCAAGAGTTTTAAGCCGCTGGAAAACACTGATCTTGCGGCGTATATAAGCGCGATCCTTGCTTTTGTGATTTGCTTATCGTCTGTCACAAAGCGACAAGAATCGTAATAGGAGTGAAAGGCTCTGGCGAGATCCTGCAAGTATAATAGGAGTATAAAGGGCTCGAGATTTGCAGCCGATGCCTCTATGATATACGGATAATTTATCAAGGCCTTGATAACATCGATCTCTTCTTCTTTGTCCAAAAGGCTAAGGCAACTTGGGTCTGGTTTTATATTCCCTGAGAAATTTATCGCGCTTGAGATGCGGGCATGCGCATATTGAATATAATAGACGGGATTATCCATGGTCCTTGCCTTTGCCAGCTCAAGGTCAAAATCCAGATGACTATCTGTCCGCCTCATTATAAAAAAGAACCTGCCTACGTCTTTTCCGACCTCGTCTATTACCTGCCGCAATGTTATAAATTCGCCTTCCCTGGTGGACATGCGCACAGGCTTTTTGTCCCTGTACAGAGTAACGAGCTGGGCAATCAATATCGACAACCTGCCTTTGTCAAAACCAAGGGCCTGACACGCCGCCTTAACCCTATTTACATAACCATGATGATCGGGACCCCAGATGTTTATCACTTTCTCGTATCCATTCTCGAATTTTTCTTCATGATAGGCGATATCAGGCGCGAGATAAGTATAGCTCCCGTCATTTTTTATCACTACCCTATCCTTGTCATCTCCCAAGGCCGTGGACCTAAACCAGGTAGCCCCGTCTTTTTCATATATAAAATTTTTTTTCTTTAAAATTTCCAGCGCTTTTTTTATCTTGCCCGACTTTGAAAGTTTTTTCTGGCTGAACCACACATCAAACTCAACGCCAAAATCGGATAGGTCTTTTTTTATGGCGTCCATCATTCTCTTGTATGCGTAATCCATAAAGTATTGGTCATTAGGCAGTTCGCCGGCCTTTACCGATCCTTTGATCTCTTTTGCGATATCATGTATATATCCGCCTTTGTAACCGTTTTCGGGAAATTCCGAAGGCAATCCCGATAACTCCATAAAGCGCGCCTTTACGGATTTGGCGAGAATACCCATCTGAACACCCTCGTCATTTATATAATACTCGCGCGTAACTTTATATCCCGTATATTCCAAGATCCTGGCAAGGCTATCCCCTATTGCCGCCTGTCTGCCATGCGCAACCGTCAACGGCCCTGTAGGGTTCGCGCTTACGAACTCTATCTGCACCTTCCTGCCTTTGCCGGCCAATGACCTGCCGAAATTCGTTGATTCTTTTAAAATATCCCCAAGCGCGGACTTTACGGCGCTATCTAAAATATAAAAATTTATAAACCCTGGTTTTTCTATCTTAATCTCTCTTATCAAGCTGTCGCATTTAGGCGCCTTTTTTATTTCGTCTATTATAGCAGCGGCTATTTCAACAGGGGGTTTTTTCACGAATTTAGTAATACGCATGGCGATATTGGAAGAAAAGTCCCCGAACCGTTTTTCCCTGGGGTTTTCCAGGCATATGCTGGACAGAAGGCCTTCCTCGCAGCCGGGAAACGACTTTATAGCGCTCTCGCGCACAAGACATGTTATTTTCTTTTTTAGATCCGCCATATGAGACTTGTCGAGGCCAAACCTAGGCATCCTGCCATAAAAAATCGAATTGCCGCTTATTATCTATCATGGCAATTCGATGGTTATCAATAATAACTCGCTACTTTTCCCGTCTTCTCTCCCTGTTCAGCATCTTCACGAATACCCTGACTATTTTGGGGTCAAATTGAGTACCTGAGTTCTTTAAAAGCTCTTCTTCGGCCTTTTTAAGCGACAGGGCCTTTCTGTAGGGCCTGTCCGAGACCATGGATTCATAGGCATCCGCGACAGAAAGTATCCTGGCCCCTATCGGTATCTTATTTTTTTTCAGCCTGCCAGGGTAACCTTTACCGTCATATCTTTCGTGGTGACGCATTATAATCGGCGCCAGGTCATTTAAAAATCCTATCTGCTCTACTATACTTGAACCCAGGACAGGGTGCATTATCATTATCTTCCACTCTTCATCCGTAAGCATTGACGGCTTCCTGAGTATGCCGACATCTATGCCTATTTTCCCTATATCGTGCAAAAGGCTTGCGTACTTCAATGTCTCAATATCACGGCCATCAAGCCCCAGCTCTTTAGCTATGTTCATAGAGTGATCCATCACGCGCTCTGAATGTCCGTAAGTATGGCTGTCCTTGGCATCAATGATATTCGATAGCGTCCTGATAGTATTGATATAGCTTGTCTCTGCCTGCTCATAAAGCCTCGCATTTTCTATGGCAATTGCCGCCTGGCTGGCAAACATAGAAAGAAGCCTTGCGTCTTCGTCTGTATACATGCCTGGTTTCTTACTGTAGATACTGAGAACTCCTACTATCCTGCTCTTTTGCACAAGAGGCACGGTCACAAGCGAACGAAGGCCTTTTTGTCTTGCGAGATGAGGATATTTGTAATGACGCTCATTTCTAAGATCGTTAATAATATAGTGTTTCCCCTTTTTAACAACTCTGCCGGCGATGCTCTCTCCAACTTTAAGGCTCTTTTTAATCCTGTGAGACTCATGGTCAAGGCCATAGGCGCACCTCAAGACCAGCTCCTGCTTTGCTTCGTTAAGAAGCCGTATTGAACAGGAAGAGGCGTTCATTATCTTCGCGGCTTTTCTGGTGATGAGTTTTAGAACTTCGTCCAGATGAAGAGTGGATGTTATAGATTTACCAATATCATATAGGGTGAAAAGTTCTTTTATTTTCTTTTTAAGGTTTTTTTCAAGGGTTTCTTTGTCGCTTTTTGATTTTTTTGACATAGTTTAACTCTGCGCGCATCAGCCCATAGGCTCTCAAGGCTATAAAACAATCTCGCTGTTCTATTGAATATATGAACAACGACATTATGGGCATCTATAAGCACCCAATCTGTGTCATTGTACCCTTCGATGCTCGAAATGGGTTCGCCTGCCTTAAACAGGCCTTCCTTTATATTGTCCGCGATTGCCTGTGATCTTGTAGCAGAGCTAGAGGTCATTATTATAAAAAAATCAGTAACATTAGAAAGCTTGCGCATATCTAATATCACAATACCTTCAGCTTTTTTTACATTAGCTAATTCTGCTACGCAAAGCGCTTTTTGTCTTGATCTCACTTATGATTCCGTATTTAATTCTATTTATTGCCAAGTATGCAAAACATGTTAGTACCGCAAGAAGGGCATTTCCCTTTCATTGCCCTTCTCTTGTTCTTCATGGTAACTTCTTTTGCATCTGACATTTCTTTCTTCGCCTTACACTTCACGCAATAACCTTGTGCCATTAGACACCTCCTTTTAAATGATTCCCAGATTACCCTAAACAGGTTTTAATCTGTGTAATCTTATTATTTATTGAATCCCATTTTCATAAACTGTAACACAATATCATAAAATTGTCAAATATTTTCCAGTTTTTCTCCAGTCTTAGGGCATTAACTTGACCCTGAGCAAGGCCGAAGGCCGCGTCGAAGGGTCAAGTTAATGCACATTAGTAGGGGACCCTTAAGGGTCCCCTACTAATGTGTGCCTACAAAAAGGAATTTCCTATACTATCAAGTTAAGCGAGATAAAGACTGTGTCTTTTGATGTAGTCCCGGACTTTTTTTGGAACAAGTCCTGTTATATCAGCGCCTTCGTGTACTTTATCGCGTATATCTGATGCTGAAATATTCTTTGCGCCGATATCAATAACGATAAAGTCCCGCGGCAGATTTTTTATCTCGAAGTCCGGACGCTTGGCTACGACAAACCTGCAAAGCCTCAGGATTCCCCCTAAATCCTTCCATTTATTAATACCTCTTAAAGAATCAGAGCCTGTTATAAAGAATATCTCTGTATCCTGCCCGTATCTCCGCTTAAATTGACGCAGTGTATCAATAGAATATGACTTACCTTTTCTTTTGATTTCAATATCAGAGATCTCAAATTTTTTCTCTCCAAAAAGAGCAAGTTTAACCATATTGTATCTATGCGCCGTGGGCGTAACCCTGATCCTTGTTTTATGAGGAGCAAGGTAAGCGGGTATAAAAATTATCTTATCGAGCTTAAGTTTCTTCAGGGCCTTTTTCGCAAGGAACAAATGCCCATTGTGTATTGGGTCGAACGTGCCGCCGAGTATGCCAACTCTCATATGCCTATGCTCAACAACTGCGCTCAAGACCTGGTCTTGAGTGTATTGCCCTATCGTGAATAGCCTCCGAGACTTCCTGCAGGATCTCAGACAGGGTCGGATGCGCGTGTATTACGCTTGCAAGCTTCTCGGATGTAATGCCGAACTGGATACAAGGCAAAACCTCTGCTATTAATTCTGTTGCATGAGGCCCGATAATCTGGGCTCCTATTATCCTGTCGTTATCGTTATTTACAACCAGTTTTATAAACCCGTCTGTCTCGCCAAGGACTTGCGCCTTGCCTATGGCTGAAAATAAAAACTTCCTGGAGCATACATTAAACCCCCGCGCCCTTGCCTTTTTCTCATCAAGGCCTACACTTGCTATTTCAGGCTGTGTAAAAATACAGTTCGGCACAACATTGTAATCTACGGCGCTTTCTTTCCCAAGCATGGACTCAACACTGGAAATGCCTTCCTTTGACGCGACATGCGCGAGAAGGACGCCCCCTTTTACATCACCTGCCGCATATATATCTTTTATATTGGTCCTGAAATTTTTATCTACCCTGATCCAACCCCTTTCATGACATATACCCAGCTCTCTAACGCCAAACCCTTCTGAATTCGGCCTTCGGCCTACGCATACGAGAACTTTTTCAGCGTCAATGAATAAACCATTGGAAAGCGCCGCCTTAATGCCATTGTCTGTTTTTCTTATGCTCTCGACTTTTGTTTTTGTAAAGATCTTGAAACCTCTTTTCTCGAATCCCTGCCTTATTTTTCCCGCTACCTCTTCATCCTCTCCTGGCAAAAGCTGTTCCATCATTTCAACTATTGTTATATCTGAGCCGAAAATTCCATATATAGAAGCGAACTCGCAGCCTATCACGCCGCCGCCCACTACAAGTATGCTCTTAGGTATAGCGTCAAGAGATAACATATCTGTGCTGGATAATACGCGAGAACTGTCAAAGGGCATATCTGGTATTTCAAGCGGGATAGAGCCTGTAGCTATGAGTATGTTTTTTGCTGCTATTTCCTGGCTGCCCGCGAGGATAGAGCCGGCATCTTTTATTTCCGCCTTTTCTTTGATTATCTCAATCTTTCTTACCTTGAAAAGCATCTCTATGCCTGCCGCAAGTTTTTTTATCACCATGTCTTTTCGGGCATTAACCTTGGCAAAATCAATGCTATAACCTTTTATATTTACGCCGAACTCGCCTGCGCGCTGGATATTGTACAAGATATGACTCGATACTGAAAGCGTCTTTGTGGGAATACAGCCCCAATTCAGGCAGACCCCGCCTATCTTATCTTTTTCAAAAACACAAACCTTCATGTCGGACTGAGCGGCTCTTATAGCCGCCACATAGCCGCAGGGCCCAGAACCTATTATGGCAAGATCGTATTTAGTCATAGGGAACTAAAGTTTATCTATTGTGCTCCTGATCTCGTTAATGGACCTTTTAAACGCCTTTTTCTCTTCTTCAGTAAGGCCTATCTTCACGATTTCACCGACGCCGGAAGAACCCAAGACAACAGGAACGCCAACATATACATCTCTTTCTCCGTATTCTCCATTAAGATACGCGCTGCAACACATGGTCTTTTTTTCATTTTTAATGATGGCCTTGAGCATATAAAATACAGCCGCGGAAGGCGCAAAATAAGCGCTTCCGGTTTTTAGGTACGCTACTATCTCCGCGCCGCGATGCATGGCCCTATCGGCTCCTTCTTTAAAAGTTGTATCGTCGAGGTCGTCTGACCTGTTAATGGCCACCATGGTATCGCCGTGGCTGCCCATCATAAAAATCCTGTGATTTGAATCGCCTAAAGATGTTATATTTATAAACCTGGCCGAATCCAGAACTCCTGCCATGCCTATAACTTTTGCGGGCGGGAATCCGGTTGTCTTCATCGCAAGATAGCTCATTGCATCAAGAGGATTTGTAACTACTACAACTATTGAGGCAGGGCAATATCTTTTAATCTTGCAGGATATGTCTTTTATGATCTCGGAATTTTTTTTCAGGAGGTCATCCCTGGACATCCCGGGTTTTCTGGCAAGGCCTGCTGTAACAACCACTATATCCGAGGCCTGCATGTCTTGAAAATCTTCAGAACCTGATATATCACAAAAAGAACCGGTTATAGGCCTTGAATCAGAGATATCAAGTGCCTTGCCTTTTGCCAGCCCAGGCACAACATCCAAAAGGATCGCACTAGCCAGGCCTGCGTCTATAACTCGCGCCGCTACCATTGCGCCAACGTTTCCAGCTCCTATAACAGTAACTTTCATGGTCGCCCCTCTCATGAATGGGTTTCGGGGATCGGTTATCTTGATACGACACTCATTGCCCAATACACAAAAATTTATACATTCGCAGCTGCAAAACCGCGCCCTTTTAGGGTATGGGTAGGCAGCGGCCGCTCAGTATCAATTTCAACAAACCTCGGCCTTTAGACCGAGGAAATTGATTTCCTTAATCTCGCGATTATCGCATCTGCCATCTGGCTGGTCTCTGCTGCTGATGGATCATTTCTGTCAGGTTTAAGGTCATAAGTAACATCTTTGCCTTCTCTTATAACCTGGGCAACTGCTTTTTCAAGCCTGTTAGCGGCCTCTACTTCACTAAGATGCCTTAACATCAAAACGCCTGAAAGAATCATGGCGGTAGGATTAACCTTATTCATGCCTGCGTATTTAGGCGCGCTCCCATGTATGGCCTCGAATAATGCCATATCATCCCCTATATTAGCGCCTGGCGCTATACCAAGGCCACCCACCAGGCCTGAACACAAGTCCGACAATATATCCCCGTATAAATTTGGCAGAACTAATACGTCGTATAGCTCCGGCTTTTGCACCAGCTGCATGCACATATTATCAACTATCCTGTCTTCGAACTCAACCCTGCCGCTATATTCCCGCGCGACATCCCTTGCTACCTTAAGAAAAAGTCCGTCTGTCTCTTTCATTATATTTGCCTTGTGCACCGCGGTTACTTTCTTCCTGTTGTTTTTGACCGCAAAATCAAAGGCAAATTTTACAACTCTTTTTGAAGCGGTGACAGAGATAGGTTTTATACCTATCGCGGAATCGTACCTAATGCCTGAACCGCTCATTTTTTCAATATATTCTATTATCTCTTTTGTCCTGGCTTGCCCTTCGGAAAACTCAATACCAGAGTATAAATCTTCTGTGTTTTCTCTCACTACCACAAGATCCACGTTTTCATATCTTGTCTTCACTCCCTCATACAGTTTGCACGGCCTCAAACAAGCGTATAGATCAAGCAATATCCTTAACTGGACATTCACAGACCTAAATCCTTTACCTACTGGAGTAGTTATCGGGCCTTTTATAGCAACTTTATTTTTTCTAATAGAGTCCAGCACCGTCCTCGGTAAAACCGTACCAAACTTTGCCATTGCGTCTTCGCCAGCTATCTGCTCATCCCAGTCAATCTTAACACCTGTCGCATTCACACACCTTCTCATAGCCAGGCTGACTTCCTTGCCTATGCCGTCTCCCGGTATTATTGTCACTTTATGAACCAATTTGACCCTCCAAAATTTATAAAAATGCTATAAGCATGCTTAACTTGACGAAACTTACAATGCAAGTTAAGCACATTAGTAGGGGACCCTTAAGGGTCCCCTACTAATGTGTGCCTACAAAAAGGAATTTCCTACTATATCAAGTTAAGTTATGATTCTATTTTATTCTCAATCCGCCGTATTTTTTATACAGATTTACAAGGCCGCCTTCTTTGATCAATGTCTTTTGGAGTTCATTGAAAGGCTTTATCCTCAAAGAATAAGCCTTGTCCACGCCATTTACTAAGCCTTTTTCAAGGTCAACCTGGATAACGTCATTATTTGCTATTTTATCAGTATCACATTCTATAAGCGGCAATCCAAGATTAAACGCGTTCCTGTAAAATATCCTGGCAAAACTCTTGGCCAGTACGGCATGGCAGCCTGCGTATTTTATGGCTATCGGAGCCTGTTCTCTCGATGAACCGCATCCAAAATTTTTGCCTGCCGCGACAAAAAACTGTCTGCCTTGAAGCCTGTTGTAAAAATCAGGGTCAGCGTCCTCAAACACGTGTTTCGCCAGTTCGTTCGGGTCAGTTATTGAAAACTTGTACCTGCCCGAGATTATAAGATCTGTATTGATATCATCCTGAAACTTAAATGCAATCCCCTTCATTTTAGAACCTTTGTGTCTTCCGGGTTTTTTATATAATTCTTGAACGTGTCCTCGCTTATAATACCTTTTTGATACAAATTTTTTAGAGACTTATCCATTGTATGCATGCCGTACTGAAAGCCGGTCTGTATATGCGTCAGAAGCTGTTCTGTCTCATGTTCACGTACAAGATTTTTGATAGCCGGCGTAGCAATCATTACCTCTGTAGCGAGAACCCTGCCAGGCCTGTCTATCCTGGGTAAAAGTTGCTGCGAGACAACAGCCTGAAGCGTTCCTGAAAGCTGTATCTTGATCTGCTGCTGCTGATATGGCGGAAAGACATCTATTATCCTGTCTATTGTCTGTGAGGCATCAGGTGTATGCAATGTTGCCAGAACAAGGTGGCCTGTTTCTGCCGCAGTAAGGCAAGTGGATATTGTCTCAAGATCCCTAAGTTCGCCTACTACTATTATATTTGGATCCTGCCTTAGCGCATGCGTCAAGGCATTGGCAAAAGACCTGGTATCCGAATAGACTTCTCTTTGTTTTATTATGCTGCGCTTATTGCTGTGCACATATTCGATAGGATCCTCTATTACAATAATTATTGCCTGGCGTTCGGTATTTATAAGGTTGACCATGGCTGCCAGAGTCGTGGTTTTTCCCACGCCCGTAGGACCTGTAATAAGAATAAGGCCCTGTGTCCTATGACACAATTCAGGCACTATAGGCGGCAGGCCCAATTCACTTATTTCTTTTATGCGCAGAGACACCATTCTAAACGCGGCTTCTACACTGCCCCGCTGCATGTGCGCGTTTATCCTGAACCTGTTCAAGCCAGATATCTCTAATGAAAAATCGAGCTCTAGGTCTCTTTCAAAAATAGCCTTCTGCTTATCGTTTAATATGCTGTACACCAAGCGCTTGCAGTCATCTTTGTTGAGCACAGGGAAATCTGATAAAGGTATAAGGCGGCCGTCAATCCTCACGATAGGCACCGAGTCAGTAGTTATGTGCAAATCAGATGCCTTTTTCTCGCTCGCGACTTTAAGAATCATTTTGAGGTCCATTTTGCCCCCTTACTTTTTAAATATTTTCTCGGATCTGTTATCTTCCCTTCAATCGCTGATGCCGCGACTGTAGCAGGTGACGCTAAGTATATAAACGCCTCTGGATTGCCCATTCGGCCTTTAAAATTCCTATTGGCTGTAGAAATAGCGTTTTCTCCTTTTGCCAATACTCCATTATGAGTCCCAACGCACGGGCCGCAGCCAGGAGAAACAACGCATGAGCCCGCCTTGATAAACGTAGAGATAAATCCTTTTTTCACAGCCTCTTCAAAAATCGACCTGGATGCTGGCGCGATTATCAATTTGACATACCTATGCACGCGCCTGTCCTTTAATATAGACGCCGCTATCTTTAAATCCTCAATCCTTCCGTTGGTGCATGTCCCTATAAAAGCCTCGTCTATCCTTACGCCTTTAATCTTTCTTATGGGCGTGACATTGTCTACGGTATGCGGTTTTGCGATCTGCGGTTCGATATTGCCAGCGTCATACTCCAAGACCTCGGAATAAACCGCGTTCTTATCGCTCTTATAAAACACGCCATCGGATTTTGTGTTCTTCCTTTTTTTGATATATTCTCGCGTAATGTTATCCGGCTCTATTATGCCGGCCTTTGCGCCCATCTCTATAGCCATGTTAGCAATAGTAAATCTCGCGTCCATGCAAAGCCTTTTTATATACTCTCCGGAAAATTCAACCGTCTTATATGTGCCATAATCCGCGCCAAGCTCCCCAATGATATGGAGCATGACGTCCTTGGAATAAACCCCTTTTTTTGTCCTGCCTTTCAGAATAATCTTTATTGTCTCAGGGACCTTAAACCAATTCTTTCCCGAGGCCAAGGCCACTGCCAGGTCAGTTGAACCCATGCCGGTTGAGAAAGCTCCGAGCGCGCCATAAGTGCAGGTATGCGAATCCGCGCCAATAACCAGATCGCCGGGGGAAACCAGGCCAGACTCGGGTATTACCTGATGACACACCCCACAGCCAATATCAAAAATCCTAACACCGTGTTTTTGGGCAAAATTTCTCATCTTCTGGTGCACGCCTGAAACACCTATGTTTGGACTTGGCGCGCTATGGTCTATCACCATACAGAATTTATTCTTATTAAAAACCTTTTTAACCTCCAGCTTATCAAAAGAATCTATTATAAGCGAACTTGTCCCATCCTGGCCAAAGCAAAAATCTATATCACATACAACTACATCTCCGGCCTTGACATCTTTGCCGTAATGAGCGCTAAATATTTTTTCGGTTATTGTCTTTCCTGGCATCTTTAGTCTTCGTCTTTTGGTTATCACCTGCTGAAAGCTTATTGTTTCCTAAACCATTCCTCTATTCTATCCATCCCTTCGCGGATATTATCCATGCTGGTGGCAAAGCTGAGCCTAATATGCATCCCGGAACCAAAGGGTTCGCCAGGCACAACAGCGACCCGGGCCTCTTCTAAAAGCAGTTCGCTTAATCTAATCCCAGTCAATCCTCTTTTGCCTATCTTACAAAAAACATAAAACGCGCCCTCAGGCATAAAGCAGGTTAACCCTTTGACAGCATTGACCCTTTTTACAATATAATCCCTTCTCTTCTCAAATTCCATTACCATGCCCCTTATACTTGAATCGCCTCCCATTACAGCCTCAAGGGCAGCTGCCTGGCTTATAGAAGAGGGGTTAGACGTAGAATGACTCTGCAAGTTTTTTACTGCGGAAACCAGCGCGTCGTTACAGGATGCGATATAGCCTATGCGCCAGCCTGTCATAGCAAAACTTTTCGAAACACCATTAACAATGACTGTATTTTTAAAGATCTCTTTATTTATAGAAGCTATTGAAATATGCTGCCTGCCGTTGAATATAATCTTTTCATAGATCTCATCGCTTATAACCAGGATATTTTTTTTGACAGCTATTTCCGCTATGCCCTTTAGTTCACTAAGGCTATAGGCGCATCCTGTCGGATTCGAGGGGCTGTTTAATATAAGCGCCTTTGTTTTTTTTGTTATGGCTGTGGATAATTTATCTATTGACACCTTAAACCCGTTTTTTTCAGTTGTATCAATAAAAACCGGGATGCCTTCGGCCAGTCTTACCATTTCAGGATAGCTGAGCCAGTAGGGCGAGGGCATTATAATCTCGTCACCCTTATCGCATATGACCTGGATAATATTATAGATGGAGTGCTTTGCGCCGCAGGAAACAACTATCTGGGAAGGCGCGTAACTTAAATCGTTATCTCTTTGAAGTTTATTACAAATAGCTTGTTTTAATTCATCTGTGCCTGAGGCGGGTGTATATTTTGTCAGGCCTTTCTTTATGGCCTTTATGGCGGCGTTTTTAATTTGAATCGGCGTGTCAAAATCTGGTTCACCGGAACCAAAATCTATAACGTCAATGCCGTTCTGTTTCATCTTCTTGGCCTTGGCCGTTATAGCAAGCGTCAATGAAGCGGATACATTTTTTACACGTGAAGAAAGTTCCATTTTTGTATCTCTCGCTTCTGTGTATCAGCTTTCTTCTCTTGATGCTCGATTATCTTTTACGGGCATCCAGCATCGAACATTGTATTCCATGCGACAAGTTAAATAAGCACATCACTTACGCTCCTGAAAGGAGCGTAAGTGATAAGTGCGAATTTATCCTGAAGCAGCGACAAATAGGAGCTACTGAAGGATCTCTTGAGATTGGCCTCGCCCGGAGGGCTCGGCACTTCCTCGGACATTTCGTCCTCGGTCGCTTCGGCCTTCGGCCTCGCAATGACAAGCGTTTGTACAACAAAAGGAAAATCCTATTATATCAAGTTATGTTACATGCCTTTTTTCTGTCCGAATATTTTTCTAAAAAATCCGGGTTTTGGCTGAGGCCTTTTGGGTTTCTCAGGCTGAGCCTTTGGCGGCTGTATTGGTCTTTTCTGTTCTTCCTTCTTCTGGATAGGCCCCTCTCTTAGCGCAGGCTCTGCCTTCGGCACAGGCTTAATAGCCGCTTTTTTCTTTTCTTTATTTTCGGTGGTTTCGGATTTTGGCTTTTCTACAAACTCGAGTATTGCCATTTGCGCGTTATCGCCATGTCTTCTCCTGGTCAGCAAAACCCTGGTATAGCCTCCGTTTCTTTCTTTGAATAACGGGGCGATCTCGTTAAACAGGATGGAAACCAAGCCCTTGCTGCGTAAGACATCAAAGGCCTTTCTTTGGTTGTTTACATTTTTTTCTTTCGCTATAGTGACTAATTTTTCGGCAAGCCTGGAAGTCTCCTTGGCCTTTACCTTTGTAGTGCAAATGCTTTTATTAATGATAAGGCCTGATACCAGATGGCGCATAGTAGCCTTATAATGACTCCTCTGCCTACCAAACCTTACGACGTGTCTTTTGTGCCTCATTTCTCTTCTTTTCCTTCCTTAGATAGTTCCATACCAAAAGATAACCCCATATTTTTTAGCATTTCTTTTATTTCGTTAAGAGATTTTTTTCCAAAATTTCTATATAGCAGCATATCCTGTTCTGTCTTCCTTACCAGGTCGCCTATGACCTTTATATTGGCTTCTCTCAGGCAATTACTGCTTCTCACCGAAAGCTCAAGTTCTGAAACTGGCAATTTTAATTTTTCCAATAATTCCTTGTCGGCCTCTGTCTCTTCTTTCTCCTCTTCCTCAACTTCTACCTCGCCAAGCCTTGAGAATACATCAAGATGGTTCTTCAATATATGTGAGGCGTACAAAAGCGCTTCTTTTGGTTCCACGCTGCCATTTGTCCATATCTCCAATATCAGTTTATCGTAATCTGTAATCTGGCCAACCCTGGTATCTTCAACGTGAAAATTAACCCTGCGCACAGGCGCGAATATAGAATCCACAGGGATAACACCTATGGACTGACCTTCTTTCTTATTCCTCTCTGCCGGCACATATCCCCTGCCTTTGCCAATCTCGAGTTCTATGCTAAGATTAGTGTCTTTTGTCAGAGTGGCTATGTGAAGATCGGAGTTTATAATCTCCACAGTATCATCTGTTCTAATGTCCTTTCCTGTTACCTCTCCTTTTTTTGAAGCCTTTAAACGCAGTATCTTTGGCGTCCTGGAGCTAGATCTTAACACAAGTTGTTTTATGTTTAATACTATCTGCGGGACATCTTCAAGAACACCGGGTATTGTGGAAAATTCGTGCAGCACACTATCTATTTTAATGGATGTAACAGCTGCCCCTTCTATTGAAGATATAAGGATTCGCCTTAATGAATTGCCTATGGTAACGCCAAATCCCCTTTCAAAAGGTTCTGCTATAAATTTTCCATAAAATGTCGAATAGTTTTTCTCCTCGTACTCTAGTTTCTTAGGCATCTCAAACGTCTTCCAACTGATACCCATTTGTCAATCCTCCTTTTAATGAGCACTACGGTTATAAAAATCAAAGATTTTCGTAACCGTATCTTCTCTGTTCTACTTCTATGAAGGTGCGAATTTATTTTGAATACAATTCCACTATTAACTGCTCCTGTATATCCATGCCGACATCATCTCTTCTTGGAAGGCGAATGATATCGACCTTGAGATTTTCAAAATCGCTCTTTAACCAATCAGAGACGCTTCTATCTTTTACTTTATCTATTGTCTCCTTCACGTTTTTGACAAGTTTTTCCTTTTGTTTAAGCTGCACAATATCTCCTGTCTTGACTGAATAGGAAGGGATATCTACCTTTCTTTTGTTTACAAGGACATGTCCATGCATGACCATCTGCCTTGCGTGTGTCCTGGAAAAAGCAAAACAAGCCCTGAATATAACATTGTCCAGTCTTCTCTCCAAGAGCTCCAAAAGTTTTTCTCCTGTAATGCTCTTCGAGCGGTTGGCTACATAAAAATATTTTCTAAACTGCCTCTCCAGCACTCCATAAATTTTCTTTACTTTCTGTTTCTGCCTAAGCTGCAGCCCATAGTTAGACATTTTGAAGCGCTTACGCTTGCCGTGCTGCCCAGGAGCATAGCTTCTTCTGTCAAAAGCGCATTTATCCGTGTAGCACCTTGTGCCCTTTAAAAAAATCTTCTGGCCTTCTCTCCTGCAAACCCTGCATGATGATCCCGTGTATCTAGCCATGTTTTCTCCCTAATATACTCCCAATGTTGGTTAAACCGATCTTACACCCTTCGTCTCTTCGGCGGCCTGCAGCCATTGTGGGGAATAGGTGTAACATCCCTGATCGCACTGATTCGCAAACCTGCCGCCTGTATTGCTCTTATTGCCGACTCTCTGCCAGACCCAGGCCCTTTTACATAGACCTCCACTTCTTTGAGGCCGTGTTCAAGCGCCTTCTTCGCGGCGCTTTTTGCTGTAACCTGGGCGGCGAACGGCGTTGACTTTTTTGAACCTTTAAAACCAACAGACCCGCAGCTAGACCACACAACCGCATTGCCCTGTCTGTCTGTTATCGTAACGATTGTATTATTAAAAGTGGCAAAGATATGAGCTATTCCGCTCGTTATGTTTTTCGCCGCCTTTTTCTTTGTCTTCTTTTTTTCAACCATTTTTATATCCTCCGGTTACTATGCCTCCGGCGCTGCCTGGGTCTTTCCTTTTCTGGTCACACCTACGGTCTTTCTTGGGCCTTTTCTTGTCCTGGCATTTGACTTCGTCCTTTGCCCTCTTACAGGTAATGACCTTCTATGCCTAAACCCTCGGTACGACCCTATGTCTACAAGGCGTTTTATATTCTGAGAGACGTCTCTTCTTAAGTCACCCTCAACCTTATATTCTTTCTGTATTATCGCGGCTATTCTGGAAATCTCTTCTTCTTTAAGATCCTTTGTCCTTGTATCAGGATTAACACCCGCGGCCTTCAATATCATGTTCGAAGAAGGACGGCCCAGGCCATAAATATGGGTCAGGGCTATCTCTATACGTTTCTCCTTTGGTAAATCTATGCCTGAAATTCGCGCCATGGTTCAACACCTCTCTATTTTATATTTTAGGGCGGCACTTTTGTGATGCCCTATATATTATTGTATCTTTAACACACGGTAATGCTCTGTACGATGCGCCATGTTCATTTGCTACGCGACATACTATCCTTGACGCTGTTTATGCTTAGGATTTATACAGATTATCCTTATAATGCGCTTGCGCTTCACAATCTTACATTTATCGCAAATTGGCTTTACTGACGGTTTGACTTTCATATTACTAGCTCATGTCCTCGTTTACTTAGCCCTGTAGGTTATTCTCCCTCTCGTCAAATCATAGGGCGAGAGTTCCAGCTTTACCTTGTCGCCGGGAAGAATCTTTATAAAATACATTCTCATCTTACCTGAAACATGGGCAAGTACCTTATGCCCATTCTCCAGCTCCACCCTGAACATGGCATTAGGCAGTGCTTCTGAGACCGTGCCCTCAACTTCTATTGCTTCTTCTTTTGCCATAAATTAAATGAGCACATAACTTACGCGACTGTAAGGAGCGTAAGTTATAAGTGTGAATTTATCCTGAGGATACGACTAAAAGGAGTATCCGAAGGATCTCTTGAGATTGCTTCGGCCTTCGGCCTCGCAATGACAAACGTTTGTACAATAAAAGGAATTTCCTATACTATAAAGTTAAGTTATGGCCAGGATTCTTTAATGCGTAACCAACCCTGGCTAGATTCGGATTTTTACAATGTAAGTACTTTTGGCGCCCCATCTGTTACGTAGACAGTATGCTCAAAATGGGCTGATAACTTTCTATCCTTAGTCACTGCTGTCCACCCGTCGCTCAATATATCTACTTCATAACCGCCCTGATTCACCATGGGTTCGATCGCCAGTACCATACCACTTTTAAGCCGCGGGCCAGCGCCTGGTTTCCCAAAATTCGGTATTTCTGGATCCTCGTGCATTTTTCTTCCTATGCCATGGCCTACAAAATCTCTTACCACGGAATAACCGCGTAATTCCACGTAGGCCTGTATGGCGTGAGAGATATCAAAGAGCCTATTCCCCTGGACTGTCTTTTCTATGCCGGCGTTCAGGGCTTCTTCTGTCGCGTTTATCAAGTCTTTGGCAGCCTTTGAAACAGTATTACCTATCTCAATAGTAATTGCGGCGTCGGCATAAAATCCGTCTTTTTCAACGCCTATGTCAATACTTAATATATCGCCTGACTTAAGCCTGGTTTTGCCCGGGATGCCATGCACTACCTCTTCGTTAATAGAGGCGCAAATATTACCTGGAAAACCTCGATAACCCTTAAAGGCGGATCGCGCGTTAAATCCTTTTATTATCTCCTCGGCCTTTTTATCAAGCTCGCCGGTTGTTACTCCAGGTTTGGCGATTTTTGATACCTCCACAAGAGCGGTTCTCACTATCTTTCCCGCCCTTTCTATGATCAAAATCTCGCGTTCAGATTTTATTTCTATCATCTAACGGTATCTTTGGTTAAAATTTCAAAGAGCTCTTTATAGACGGTGTCCGCATCCAGATCTCCGGAGACCTCTCTTGATATACCCTTTTCTCTGTAATAATCGATGAGCTCCTTTGTCTGGTCATTGTAAACTTCCAACCTCTTTTTTATGGTCTCCTCGCTGTCGTCTTTTCTCCTGTAAAGCTCGCCGCCGCACTTATCGCAAACCCCTTCTTTTTTAGGCGGCATATTTATAACATGGTAATTCGCGCCGCAATCCCTGCAAAGCCTTCTGCCAGTTAGCCTGAATATAACAGTATCCATGCTGGTTTTAAAATACACCAGCATCTCTATCGGCAGATTCAGTTTATCCAACGCGGCGTCCAGCTTTTTTGCCTGGTACAAAGTCCGGGGGAAACCATCCAGCACAAAACTCTTCTTATCTTTGCCTGTTTTTATGGTCTCCAGCATCATTTCTATTACCATATCATCGGGGACTAGTTCGCCTTTCTCCATGAAAGACTTTGCCTTTTTGCCAATTTCAGTGCCTTGTTTTACGTTTTCCCTGAGAATGTCTCCCGTGGAAAGGTGTAATATGCCCAATCTTTCTGAAAGCATAACTGCCTGCGTTCCTTTTCCCGCCCCAGGCGGACCTAAAAATACCATTCTCATAATCTTATGTTATCTTCTCCCCTTGAGCCTGCCTTTTTTCATAAATCCTTCGTAGTGCCTCATCAAAAGCTGTGATTCTATCTGTCTCATGGTGTCCAGCATGACGCCCACGACTATCAAAAGCGCTGTGCCTCCAAAAAAGCTGGCTATTAAATAAGGGATCTTGAGCCACGCGCCGAGCATGTCAGGAAAAACAGCTATAAACGATAGAAATATAGCGCCAGGCAAAGTGATCCTTGTCATAATAAAATCAAAATATTCCGCCGTACGCCTCCCTGGCCTGATTCCGGGAACAAAACCGCCGTACTTTTTCATATTATCCGCGACATCGCTGGGGTTAAAACTTATAGCTGTATAAAAATACGCGAAAAATATAATTAAAAGGCTGTAAACCATGGTGTAAAGCACCTGGCCTCTTGTAAGGGATTCTGCCATTCTCTGCAGTCCCGCATGAGGTATAAAACCAGCCACAGTAGCCGGGAATAATATTATGGACTGCGCAAATATAATAGGGATGACCCCTGCCTGATTGACCCTAAGCGGTATATAAGTGCTTTGTCCCCCATACACCTTCCTGCCAACAATCCTCTTCGCGTACTGCACAGGTATTTTCCGCTGTCCCTGCGTAATCAATATAACAGCGACTACAACCAGTATGCCGATAATAGACATAAAAGCTATGGTTAAAAAGCTTATCTGTCTCTTCTCCGGGGCAAACGGCGATAATAACGCCACAACCTGATACAAGGCTGTAGGCAGCCGTGAAATAATACCGGCCGTGATTATAAGTGATATGCCATTGCCGATACCGCGTTCCTGTATCTGTTCCCCCAGCCACATTATAAAGGCCGTGCCTGTAGTAAGCGTAATAACGGTAATGATCCTAAAAAACCATCCCGGATTTTCCACTATCTGAAGCCCCTGAAACCTGGATGGGTCTTCCAGCCATAGGCTTATAAAAAATGACTGGACAATTGCCAGCGCTACTGTTCCGTAACGCGTATATTGAATTATCTTTTTTCTGCCTGCCTCCCCCTCTTTTGAGAGTTTTTCAAGATGCGGGACAACTGTGGTCAAAAGCTGTAGAATAATTGAGGCGGATATATACGGCATTATACCAAGCGCAAAGATGGTAAGCCGTGTCAATGCGCCTCCCGAAAACATATTCATTATACCAAAGAGCGTGCCGCCCTGAGACTTGGATACATTCTGGAAAAATTGCATCAATGCTGTGCCGTTTACGCCAGGTGTGGGGATATAAGCGCCTATCCTGTATACACTCAGAAGGATCATGGTAATAAAGAGCTTTTTTCTGAGGTCCGGTATTTTAAAGGAATTTGCCAGAGCTTTTATCATAAGCCTTCAGTTATAACTTCGCACTTTCCTCCGGCGTTCTTGATTTTTTCTATTGCTGTCTTCGAAAAAGCATGCGCCCTTATATTAAAAGGGATCTTGATATCGCCGCCGCCAACTACCTTTAAAAAATTCACGCGCTTCTTTAAAATCCTTTTTTCCTTTAATAATTCAAGAGTAATGGAAGGCTCTTTTTTCAATGCGGCCAGCCTGTCGAGGTTTATAATGGCATGATCTTTTCTTGGAATTGTGTTAAAACCTCTTTTTGGCATTTTTCTTATTATGGGCATCTGGCCGCCCTCGAAACCAGGCGTCTTGCCTTTTCCTGTGCGTGACATCTGGCCTTTGTGGCCTCTGGTGGAAGTCTTTCCATGGCCCGAGCCAGGGCCTCTGCCAATTATCTTTCTTCTTTTTCTTGCGCCTATAGCTGGCCTTAAATCTCCTATCTTCATGTCTAGGCTTTATCCTCCTCGTCCTGATCCTCTTCCTTATCGTCGCTAGATTTATCCCGCTCCAGCCTTAACTGCCTTAGGCCGGCAAGCGTTGCCTTTGTAACGTTAATAGGGTTCTGCGTGCCAAGTGATTTAGTAAGAATATCTTTTATGCCTACGACATCACATATAGCCCTTACCGTCCCTCCGGCAATAACACCTGTGCCTTTGGAAGCAGGCTTCAAGAGCACCTTTCCCGCGCCAAAATGCCCCAGGACCTCATGAGGTATGGTCTTGCCTTTTAACGAAACTGTGAAAAAATTCTTCTTTGCGTCAGAAAGGGCCTTTCGTATGGCATCAGCGACTTCATTTGCCTTACCATACCCGCACCCCACACTGCCGCGTCCGTTGCCCACAGCCACAAGCGCGGTAAAAGAAAATCTCTTCCCGCCTTTCACAACCTTGGCAACCCTGTTAACGGCTATTACTTTCTCTATATACTGCTCTGCCTGGCCTTGTTCGATCTTATCTATGATTTTATCTTTTATCCGATTTTTGTCAGCCAATTTAATCCCCCTCGTTAAAACTTTAATCCAGCTTCTCGCGCCGCGTCCGCAAAAGCCTTTACCCTGCCATGATATAAATACCCGCCTCTATCAAAAACAACCTGTTCTATGCCTTTCTTTTTTGCTTCACCGGATACATAGAGACCTAATTTCTTTGCCGCGCCCACATTTCCGCCCCAGGCATTGTCCTTTTTAAAGTCCTTGTCGTTGGTAGAAAGGCTTAACAGGGTCGTGTTTGATAAATCATCTATCAGCTGCGCGTAAATATTTTTATTGCTCCTGTGTATACTAAGCCTGGGCTTTTCTTTTGTGCCAAAAACATTTTTCCTTATCCTGTAATGCCTTTTAATCCTGCTGTATTCTGATTGATTTCTTATCTTCTTTCTCATATTTATCTTTCCGCGCAGTTCAGTGATTTTTAAGCTACTGCCTTACCGGCTTTCTTCCTTACATATTCTCCTAAATACCTTATGCCTTTGCCTTTATACGGCTCTGGCTTAAGGTAATTCCTTATCTCTGCCGCTGCCTTGCCCACCTTTGCCTTATCAATGCCTTCTACGACAATTTGGTTCTGTTTCGGAGTTTTTATGGTAATCCCTTCTGGTATGTCGTAAACTACAGGATGAGAAAACCCAAGCTGCAGGTTTAGTGTCTTTGCCTGCGCCTGCGCGCGATAACCCACGCCGTGTATCTCAAGCGGTTTAACATAACCTTCGCTAACTCCTTTTATTATATTGTTAATATAGGCCCTTGCAAGCCCATGCTTAGCGTTGTTTTCGTTGCCCTCTTTAAGATTCTTTACTATGAGCTCCGCGCCGTTGATTTGGACTTCCAATCCGTTGGGCAGATTCCAATCCAGCTTGCCCTTAGGGCCTTCCGCAAACACCATGCCTCTTTCTATTTTTACTTTTACCTTATCGGGGATCTGTATCGGCCTTTTTCCTATTCTTGACATTTAACGAATACCGTAGTTATAAAAATCTTTTTGACTTTCATAACTATCTCTCCTGTTTTGCTTCTGTGCCTTATGTCATCATTTACCAAACATAACACAAAACTTCTCCCCCGCACTGCATCTCCTTTGCCTGGACATCTGTCACCACGCCTCTGGATGTAGTAAGAATGGCTATTCCAAGTCCGCCTAAAACATTCGGAATCTCGTCCTTATCTACGTAAACCCTGAGGCCTGGGCTTGAGACCCTCTTGATGCCTTTAATAGCCGGAGCGCCTGTCTGGGTAAATTTAAGGTAAATTCTTAAAACCCCCTGTTTCTTATCCTCTATCGGCTTAAAATCTTTGATAAACTTCTCTCTCTTGAGAATATGCAATATCTCCTGAGACAACTTTGAAAACGGCACATTCACTTTTGTCTTTTTTGACATTATACCGTTTCTTATTACTGTCAGCATGTCCGCTATGGGATCTGTTAGGCTCATATATAATCCTTTTTGTAGTTCTTGATTCTTGGATCTATTTTTTCTACCAGCTTGCCTTGGTAATTCCGGGTATATCCCCCCTAGAGGCCATTTCCCTGAAACATATGCGGCAAAGATGAAACTTCCTCATAAAAGCCCTGGGCCTACCGCATAGTTTGCACCTGTTATATTTTCTTGCCTTAAATTTAGGTGTTTTTTTTTGTTTTGCTATCAAACATTCTTTTGCCATATATTATTTTTCCGCCTCTTTCTTGGGGCTGTTAGTGAATGGCATGCCAAGCATTTTCAGCAGCTCGTAAGACTCTTCTCTCGAACCTGACCTGATATTGACTATAACGTCCATGCCCTGTACCTTACTGATCTTATCCACATCTATCTCCGGAAATATTGACTGTTCCTTCAGTCCAAGCGCGTAATTGCCTTTCTTATCAAATGAATTAGGGCTTACCCCGCGAAAATCTCTTATCCTTGGCAAAGCCACATTAATTAGTCTGTCAAGAAATTCATACATCCTATGGCCGCGCAAAGTTACTTTACAACCTACTGGCACGCCCTTGCGTATCTTAAAATTTGCTATTGATTTTCTTGCCCTTGTAATAGCGGGCTTCTGTCCGGAGATTAGGGCAAGGTCTGCCATTACCTGCTCAAGTATCTTTATATCCTGACTACCACTGCCTACGCCCATATTCAAAACTACCTTTTCAAGGTGTGGCGCCTGCAGTGAATTTTTATACTCGAATTTTTTGCTAACTTCAGGGACTATTTCTTTTTTGTATTTCTCTAATAATCTTGGCGTCATAACTTTTAACCTTAAACTAAATCAGCTCCTTGCACTTCTTGCATACCCTGGCCTTTGACCCGTCTGAAAGGATAGTAAAACCAATACGCGTCGGTTTTCCGCATTTCTGGCATACCACCATCAGATTTGAAATATTAATACTGCTTTCTTTTTGTACTATACCGCCCTGCTGGTCTTCTTTTGTCCTTCTTGTATGTTTTTTTATAAAATTAATGCCCTGTACCAGCACCCTGCCTTTTTTAGGGATGACGCTAAGCGCCTTACCGGACTTACCTTTGTCCTTTCCGGTCAAAACTATTACTGTGTCATCCTTCCTTATCTTAGACATATAAACAACTCGCCTCGCTGCTTCCTGCCTGCCGGCAGGCGCCCCCTAGGAACTGCTCTCTACTCTAAATCACCTCTGGGGCTAAAGAAATTATTTTCATAAAATTTTTATCTCTCAGTTCCCTTGCCACAGGGCCGAAAATCCTTGTGCCCCTGGGATTCAGTTGCAGGTCTATTACCACCATAGCGTTTCTGTCGAATCTCAAATAAGACCCGTCTGGCCTTCTAACCGCGTTAACGCTCCTGACTATAACAGCCTTTACTACCTCGCCCTTTTTAACAACTCCGTCGGGGCTGGCCTCTTTTATATTAGCGGTTATGATATCTCCTATTTCCGCATGCCGCTTGCCGTGTCTCCCTACAACACCTATGCAAGACGCCCTTTTAGCGCCTGTATTATCCGCCACATCTAAAATCGTTCTCATTGTAATCATAATTATTTTAAAACCTCAACCAGCCGCCATCTCTTATTCTTTGACAATGGCCTTGTTTCCCGTATCATGACCTTGTCTCCGGCCTTTGCCTCGTTTTTCTCATCATGAACCATAGCATTGGATGCCTTTCTTACAACTCTTTTATATTTTGCGTGCTTTGTAGTGCGGTCTATCCTGACTACTATAGCCCTATCGATTTTATCACTTATAACAGTCCCCATCCTCATCTTTACCCTGCCCCTTGTTTCCATATTATTTACCCTCACTAAGTACTGTCAAGATTCGAGCTATATCACGGCGGGCCTGATTTATCCTGCTTGGCTTTTCAATGCGGCCGCTTGCGCCCTGGGAACGCATCTGAAAAAGAGATTTTTTAAGCGCCTCGACCTTTTCGCTTAATTCCTGCCTTGATAAATTTCGCAATTCCGACGCTTTTAACATTGTTTTTTATCTTCCTTCCGCCTCGTCTTTACCGCGGCATTAACCGCGTTCTCTCCTTGTAACAAACCTTGTTCTAAACGGGAGCTTTGACGCGGCGTATCTCATCGCTTCTTTGGCAATTAATTCGTCCACCCCACCCAGTTCAAATATGACCCTGCCTCTCTTTACAGTGCTAACCCAGTAAAGAGGTATGCCTTTGCCCTTGCCCATCCTGGTCTCCGCGGGTTTTTTTGTCACTGATTTATCAGGGAACGCCCTTATCCAGAGTTTACCAGAGCCTTTCAATGTCCTCATTACGCTTACTCTGCAGGCCTCTATCTGAATATTTGTCAGCCACGCATTTTCAAGCGCTTGCAATCCACAATCGCCAAATGAGATATTAGAACCTCTTGTGGCAATCCCTTTCCTGCTGCCTCTTTGATATTTTCTGTACTTGACACGCTTTGGCATTAAAACCATGGTTTACGCCTTCCTGCCTCGGCCTCTTTATTTCTAACCAATTTTAGGCGAGGGGTCCTGCGCCTCTTGCGCTGACTCTTCGGTCTTTACTCCCGCGTTCTTTTTACCTACTATAATATCACCTTTATAGATCCATACTTTTATGCCTATAAGGCCTGCCGTAGTATGCGCCTCTGTAAAACCATAGTCCACGTCAGCCTTTATTGTCTGCAGCGGGACCTTGCCTTGCTTATAAGATTCTTTTCTCGCTATTTCCGCGCCGTCAAGCCTTCCACGACAGCGTATCTTGATGCCCTGCGCGCCGGAAGTCATCGCCTGCTGTACGGCTCTCTTCATTGCGCGCCTGAAGGCGATCCTTTTTTCAAGCTGAAACGCTATGTTCTCCGCCACCAGCTGAGCTGAAATCATTGGATCTTTGACCTCTTTTATGTCAATCTGCAGCTCCTTATTTACCATATCTCTCAGCTCATCCCTTAGTTTATCAATCTCAGCGCCTTTCCTGCCGATTATCACACCAGGCCTTCCGCTGTGTATAATCACCCGGATCCTTTGACTTGTCCTTTCTATCTCTATCTTTGCCACCGCGGCCTGCATCAGGTTCTTTTTTACATAACTCCTGATCTTAGCGTCCTCTATCAGCAGTACCCCGAAATCTTTTTTCCTGGCAAACCACCTGGAATTCCAATCTCTTATATACCCTAACCTGAAACTATATGGATGTACTTTTTGACCCAATTTAGACCTCGCTTCTTATTATTTTTTAACCGTCGTTTTTCTCTTTACCTTTTTCTTGACCTCTTTTTCTACTGTTTTATTCTCCGGTTTTTTTATCTTGTCCAGCTCCAACGTGATGTGTGTAGTCCTGTGTTTGATCATGGTGGCGCGGCCCATAGAGGCGGCCCTAAATCTCTTAAGCATCGGCCCCTTGTCTGCCTTTGCCATGGAAATAAAAAGATCCGCTGCTGAGAGTTTGAATCTTTTTTCAGCACTGTCAAGCGCGGACCGCAATAGCTGCTTTATATGAAAGGCCGCGCGTTTGTTGATTGTATCAAGTACAATCTCTGCCTTAGGTACAGACAAACCCCTTATCAGGTCCAGCACTTTCCCTGTTTTTCTTGTCGAAATTCTTATATATCTCGCGATCGCCCTGGATACCATGTAATAGCCTTTATGTCTTTGAAGCAGACTGCTCTGTATGCGCCCCGTGTCTCCTAAACATCCTTGTAGGTGAAAACTCGCCCAGCTTATGCCCAACCATGTTCTCTGTTATAAAAACCGGCGTGAATTTCTTTCCGTTATAAACGGAAATCATGACTCCTACAAAATCAGGAACAATAGTGGATCTGCGCGACCAGGTCTTTAATGGCCGCCTATCGCCCTTTTTCTGTATATCCCGAACCTTTGCCAGTAATTTCTCGTCTACAAATGGCCCTTTTTTTAATGAACGTCCCATGATATTTACCTCAAAGTACCTGCTGAGGCCGAACCTCGGCACTCGGCGTCCCTATTTAGTTTAAGCGCCAACTATCTGGCTGTTTCTTCTCTTAACTATAAACCTGTCGGACGGCTTTGTTTTTCTGGTTTTAAGCCCTTTTGACTTCTGTCCCCATGGACTACAAGGATTCCTTCCTCCGGAAGACTTTCCTTCACCGCCACCCATTGGGTGGTCCACAGGGTTCATGGCAACCCCTCTGACTCTTGGCATGCGGCCTAACCATCTTGACCGGCCTGCCTTACCTATAGAAACAGTATCGTGTTCTATATTTCCAAGCTGGCCTATGGTAGCCATGCAGTCTACGCCTATCAATCTTACTTCGCCGGAAGGTAATTTTACATGAGCGTATTTACCTTCCTTTGCCAGGATCTGCGCGTAAGAACCAGCGCTCCTCACGATCTTTCCGCCTCTGCTTTTTTTTAACTCCAGATTGTGTATAGGCGTGCCTGCCGGTATATTACTAAGCGGCATCGCATTGCCGGGTTTTATGTCTATCTCTCCTGTGCTCGCTATAACCGTATCGCCTTTAGTCAGGCCAGTGGGCCATAGTATGTATCTTCTTTCATTATCCCCGTATTCCACCAGGGCTATCCTCGACGAACGGTTTGGGTCATACTCTATGGAAACTATTTTACCTGGCATATCCAGTTTATCCCTCTTAAAATCTATGATCCTATAGCGCCTCTTATGGCCTCCACCCCTCCATCTGCAGGTAATCCTGCCTGAAAAATTCCTGCCTCCGGTCTTTTTCATGGAGGTAGTAAGAGATTTTTCAGGTTTCTCAGCTGTCAGCTCTGAGAAATCAGGCAGTGCTGTCCATCTAAGCGCTGGTGTCTTTGGCTTGTATTGCTTAATCCCCATGGTCTTTCTTCTTTCCTAATAAGCTATTTAAGTGGCCGCTATATCTATCTTGTCGCCTTCTCTTAGCGTAACTATTGCCTTTTTCCAGTCAGGGGTCTTCCCTGCCTTATACCTCATCCTTTTCCATTTACCACGCATCATTACTGTATTTACATCCACAACCTTGACATTATAGATGTTCTCTACTGCCTGTTTTATTTGTATCTTGTTGGCATCACTGGCCACATGAAAAAGATATTTATTAAGGGGAAGTATATACGTGCCTTTTTCTGTTCTTATAATACTCTTTATCGCGTCATAGGATGACTTCATCCTTCGATTCCTTTCAGTCCGCTAAGGATGACCCTGAGCTTGTCGAACGGGTCATCTCTTAAGCCTCTTAACCATACTGTCGTGGGTTTCTATAGAAAATAATATATTTGTATTTGAAAGCACGTCATACGCGTTAATATCTTCGCATAATCTCATGGTAAGCCCTTCTATATTCCTGCAGGAGCGAAACAGGTTGTCGTCTCTCTTCGCGTAAAGATATAAAATTCTCTTACCGTATGTCTTTAAAGCTGTCAGGATCTTCGCCATTTCCTTTGTCTTTGGCTGGCTAAATTCCGGGTCTTTTTCCAGGACCATTATCTCGCTATCCTTTGTCTTAGCGCTCAAGCTTGATAATAAAGCGAACCTCTTCATCTTTTTGGGCATAGAAAATCTGTAATCTCTCGGGTGAGGCCCAAAAACTACGCCTCCGCCTCTCCAAAGAGGCGACCTGTTAGACCCTGCCCTGGCCCTGCCCGTCCCCTTTTGTCTCCATGGTTTTCTCCCTCCACCCCTTACATTGGCCCTTGTCTTAGTGGAGGCATTTCCCTGTCTGCGGTTTGCCAGATACATGACCACTACCTGGTGCAAAAGAGGTTTGTTTATATCAACGCTGAAGATATCGGGATTGAGCTTAAACTTATCCACTTTTTTGCCTGATAAGCTATAGACATCGACCACTGGGATATCTTGTTTTTTTTCAATTTTTTTCTTTACGCCAGATTTTACCATTTTATACCCCTCGCCTTCTCCCTCTCCCCTCAGGGGAGAGGGAGAAGGCGCGAATTATTTTTTCTCCTGCTTCTTTGCGGCTCCTTTTGGCTCTGCCTTCTTTGGCTCCGCCTTTTCAACTGCCGGTTTTATTGCAGGACTTCTCTTTTTGGCTATGCGTATCTCTAGATACCCGTTATTGGCCCCTGGGGCCGGCCCTTTTATAAGCATTATATTTTTATCCTTATCAACTTTTAAAACTTCGAGACTTTGGACTGTCTTTCTCTCGTTGCCCATGCGGCCTGGTAATCGCTGGCCTTTCAATACCCTGGACGGAAAACTGCTGGCTCCTATAGAACCAACCCGCCTATGATGCATTGAACCATGGCTATCAGGTCCTCCCCTCCAGTGCCAACGCTTTACGCCTCCCTGAAATCCTTTGCCTTTTGAGGTCCCTGTAATGTCAACAAAATCTTTTTCCTTAAAAATATCCACTGTTATCTCTTGGCCTGCATTTATGCCCTCTAAAGAATCAAACTCAACTTCCCTGATAAAGGACTTCGGCGTCAGGTTGAGTTTTTTATATATTGCCAATTGTGGGTTTGGCGTGTTCTTTTCTTTCTTCTCTCCAAAACCAAGCAAGGCCTTGCCTTCGCTGACCTTAAGAACAGCGCACGGACCAACCTCTATTACTGTTACAGGCACAAATCTCCCCTCATCCGTGAATATCTGAGTCATGCCTAATTTTTTGCCTAACAACCCTTTCTTCATTTTTTCCAATCCATTATAATCTATAAGCTAAACCCATGCGGTTGGTAAACACAATAACTATTTTATTTGATCTCTACATGAACACCGGCAGGCAGATCCAGCTTCCTAAGCGCGTCTATAGTCTTGGCTGTGGGGCCTATGATATCTATCAACCTCTTGTGTGTCTTCATCTGGAACTGTTCTCTTGATTTCTTATCCACATGAGGAGACCGTAACACTGTAAAGATCTCTTTCTTTGTTGGCAGAGGGATAGGGCCTGAAACCATAGCGCCTGTACGTTTCGCGGTATCTACTATCTCTACGGCAGACTGATCGAGAAGTTTATAATCGTAACCTTGTAGTCTTATTCTAATTTTTTGGGCTTGTTGCTGTGCCATCTTTGCTCCGTTAGCGTTCGTTACTCGGGGACCGTGTATCGTGGACCGTGTAACGTGTATCGGGGACCGGGGTTCGTTACACGTTCCCCGTTACACGTTCCCCGTTACCCGTTCCCCGTTACCCGTTCCCCGTTACCCGTTACCCGTTACCCGATATCCGTTACCCGACCCACGTTACCCGTTACCCGTTACCCGTTACCCGATATCCGAACCCCGAACAAATCATTCAATAATCTCAGACACAACCCCTGCGCCTACTGTGTGGCCGCCTTCTCTTATGGCAAAGCGGAGTTCCTTTTCCATGGCTATCGGAATAATGA
>JBDRBM010000033.1:0-11389 GCA_043822665.1 Candidatus Omnitrophota bacterium | reverse complement strand
GCTCTCACTTGAGCCAGGTTAAACGATCCTGAATCAAGAGATATAAAATCATGTACCTCTTTTTGCGTTACAGAATCTTTGTCTCTTGCTACAGAAGAAATCTTGTTATTTTTCATCTTGACATATTACCGCACGACTTTTGTCGCATAGCGCATAGCGTAAAAAATGCCGTGTGATTTGCGCTATGCTCCAAGCGATTTCTGTATCTGATGTAATTATAAGGGGTAGTGTAACATAGGGGCATATTGTTGTCAACAAAATTCAAGGAACGGTGACCTTATAACTATTCGAATAGTTATGTCACAAGCGGGATTCGAATCTAATGCGGTCCTGACCAATGAGATCCTCTATCTCTTCGACCATCTCATTGGTTGGAGTGACGTGAAGCTCCCTGTCAATAAGTATGCGGTATGAGCCATTTTTTTTGGTAGAAATAGTCAGATAGACAGGCGTAGGCCCTTTGTGTTTCTTTAACACATTCTTGAGTTTTTCCAGCACCTCATTTTCCATCCCAAGCGACACAATATCTATGCTTATGGCCTGCGTAAAGCGCATCCTCGCGTCTTCTATAGGCGTCATTTCTTCTACGATGATCTTAGGCCTTTGCTCTCTCAGGTTCAGCCTGCCGTCTACAAATACCGCAAGATTAGGCCTTACAAATTTTGATACATTTTTATACGAGGCCGGGAACACCAATGCCTCTACAATGCCTTCGAGGTCTTCCATTGTCATAATTGCCATTTTCTCTCCGCTGCGTTTCGTAATAGTATGCTTTACCTTGTTAATAATTCCCCCGAACCTCACTTTCGAACCGTCATCCAATTCTTTAAGCTTATCACTGCTGGCAGTTGAATACTCCTTTAACACCTTCTCGTATCTAGCGAGAGGATGACCTGTAATATAAAACCCGAGTATCTCTTTCTCAAAATTCAAAAGCTGTCCCTCTGGCCATTCCTTAATATCAGGTACCTGATCATGGGCCCTGTGATCAGCAAAAAGAATCATCTGCCCCAAAGCCTTTTCCTTCTGGATAATACTTGTCATCTCCATTGCCTTGTTGAGCATTGCCATCATCTGCGACCTCTTAAGGCCCATGCTGTCAAATGCCCCGCACTTTATCAGGCTTTCTATAACTTTTTTATTGACTAGGCGTGAGTCTGTATGCCCGCAAAATTCCTCAAGCGAATTAAACCTGTCATGTTGTTTTCTCGCTTCAATAATAGATACTATGGCGCCCTTGCCCACGTTTTTGACCGCGCTCAAGCCAAAACGGATAGAATTTTTCCCGACCATGGTAAAATTGGCAAAACTCTCATTGATGTCAGGAGGTAGTATTTTTATCTTCATCCGCTCCGCCTCGTTTATGTACTCAACGATCTTATCTGTATTATCTTTTTCGCTGGTCAGAAGCGCGGCCATAAACTCAACAGGGTAATTGGCCTTCAAGAAGGCTGTCCTGTAAGATATCATGGCATAAGCAGCTGAATGGCTCTTGTTAAAACCATAACCCGCAAAATGTTCTATCAGGTTAAAGATCTTTTCGGCGATCCTTTTCTCTATCCTGTTTTTTACCGCGCCTTCTATAAATGCCTTTCTCTGCTGGTCCATTATTTCAGGGGTTTTCTTACCGATAGCCCTGCGTAAAAGATCGGCCTGGGCCAGCGAAAAACCCGCAAGGCGCGAAACTATCATCATTACCTGCTCCTGGTAAACTATGATGCCGTAAGTCTCTTTCAATATTGATTCGAGCAGAGGATGATCATATCTCACCTCTACCTCACCGTGTTTACGTTTCATGAAATCATCAAGCATGCCGCTTCCAATCGGACCTGGCCTATAAAGCGCCAGAAGCGCGACTATATCCTCAAATTTTTCAGGTTTGAGCTTTTTCAGTAAATCCCTCATGCCAGAACTTTCTAACTGAAATATACCCATCGTCTCGGCCTTGCTAAACAGACTAAAAGTCTTTGGATCTTCAATGGGTATCTCGTTTATTTTTAAACCAATATCGCTAATGCGGTTTACAATTTTTATGGCCTCTTGGATAACAGTCAATGTCCTGAGGCCCAGGAAATCCATCTTTAAAAGTCCTATCTTTTCGAGAGAACTCATAGCATAACCGGTGGATATCTGGCCATCGCCTGTCCTGAACAGCGGCACATGGTTCGTGAGCGGGACCTCACTTATAACTACTCCCGCGGCATGTGTAGAAGCGTGACGTGTAAGGCCTTCTAGATGTTTGGAGGTATTTATGAGTTCCTTTATTCGAGGGTCCTGCTTGTAGAGTTCTTTTAACTCAGGTTCCTGCTCTAACGCGATATCCAGAGTCATATTAGGATCGACCGGCACCATTTTTGCTATTTTATCCACATCAGCGTATGGCATATTCATCACCCTGCCTACGTCCCTTATAACAGCCCTGGCAGCCATAGTGCCAAAGGTTATGATCTGCGCCACATTATCTTGGCCGTATTTATTTACCACATAGTCTATAACTTCGCTTCTCCGCTCGTAACAAAAATCAATGTCAATGTCAGGCATTGTTACTCGTTCTTGATTTAAGAATCTTTCGAATAAGAGATTATGTTTCAGGGGATCTATATCCGTTATGCCGAGACAATAACTTACTAAACTGCCGGCTGCCGAACCTCTGCCCGGGCCGACTGCTATGTTTTTCCCTTTCGCGTAACTTACAAAATCCCATGCTATAAGAAAATAACTCGTGTAACCCGATTTATTTATAACACCAAGTTCATAGTTAAGCCGCTCCTTTTTATCATCTGTCAAGTCAGGGTATCTCTTTCTCAGCCCCTCTTCACATAACTCTTTTAAATACTGCTCGCGCGTCACACCTTCGGACACTGAATAATGCGGCAAAAATGTCTTTGAAAAATCCAGCTCCAGGTTGCATCTCTCTGTTATCTTAATGGTATTAGAGACTGCTTCGGGCGTATCCTTGAAAAGTAATTTCATCTCCTCAGGTGATTTAAAATAAAACTGGTCTGTCTGAAGGCGCATGTGGTTAGGGTCATCGAGCGTAGTCTGGGTCTGTATGCAGAGAAGCGCCTCATGCGCCTTTGCGCTATCCTTTGAAAGGTAATGCACGTCGTTTGTAGCCACAAGGCCTATATCAAGTTCTCCAGCTAATCTTACCAGGACTTCGCTTACCTTTTTTTGCTCGGGTATCAGATTATCCTGGAGTTCAAAATAAAAATTATCCCTGCCCATAATGTCCTTAAACTGGCCGGCAAGTTCTTTTATTTTTACGTCGTTACGTTCAAGGGCAAGCCTGGCGATCTTGCCTTTCAGGCAGCCGGAAAGAGCTATCAAGCCTTCTGAATGCTTAGCAAGTACATCTTTATCTATTCTGGGTTTATAATAAAACCCTTCCAGGTACCCTGTGGAAACAAGCTTCATAAGGTTTCTATAACCTGTCTCATTCTTCACTAAAAGTATAAGGTGATTGGATGTTTCTCTGTCACTGGATAGAGTTTTTTCAAGTCGGCTTCGAGGCGCGACATATACCTCACAGCCAATGATGGGTTTTATGCCGCCTTGCATACATGCCTGGTAAAATTCAATTGCGCCAAACATATTGCCATGGTCGGTCATGGCAACCGCGGGCATCTTCATGCGTTTAGCGGTCTCGACTAAGTTTTTTATCAGGCATGCCCCGTCAAGAAGGCTATACTGGGTATGAACATGTAAGTGGACAAAATCAGAGTGAAGCATTCTTACAGCTTTCAGCTGTAAGCTGTAAGCTTTTATCTTATAACTTACAGCTTACAGGCTTATAGCTTATCTTTATTTCCCCATCCCCACCATCTGCACTCTCTGCATTAACTTTCCCTCTGTCTTGATGGATGGGGCTATTATGATCTCTGTTAACTGCATCTCTTTAATGTTTATTGCGCCGATATTACCCATAGATGTCATCAGCGCTCCCACAAGATTCTGCGAACCGTCATCGAGCCTCGCAGGTCCCAGCAGGATTTCTTCCAGGGTGCCTGTCGTGCCTACCTTGATTCGGGTTCCTCTGGGTAAGTTGGCGTGCGGGGTTGCCATACCCCAGTGGTATCCTCTGCCAGGGGCTTCTTTTGCTCTCGCGAATGCAGAGCCAACCATCACAGCATCGGCTCCGCTGGCAAACGCCTTGCATATATCCCCCCCCGAATCCATGCCGCCGTCTGTTATAATGGGAATATATTCCCCGGTCTTTTTGTAATGAAAATCCCTGGCTGCGGCTACATCAGAAGTAGCGGTTACCTGCGGCACGCCTATTCCCAATACGCCTCTCGTAGTGCAAGCTGCCCCAGGGCCTATCCCTACAAGAATAGCGCTGGGCCCTGTCTCCATTAATTCAAGGGCAATAGAATATGTAACACAATTACCTAGTATCACTGGTATTTTCATGGATCTTATGAATTTTTTCAGGTCCACCACCTTGTATTCTGTGGAGATATGCCTGACGTTTATAACTGTCGACTGCACAACGAATATATCAGCGCCTGCCTCCTGCGCTATCTTGCCGAATTTTTCTGCGTTCTGCGGGACAGTGCTCACGGCTGCCGTAGCCTTTTTTGCTTTTATTTCCTTGATCCTTTTCGTGATAAGGGTTTCTTTTACAGGCTTTACATATAAAGACTGCACGAGCTTGGTCGCTTCTTCAGGATTTGCCTTTGCAATCTTCTCGAGTATTTCCTTGGGGTTTTCGTAGCGCGTCTGCACGCCATCAAGATTCAAAACAGCTATACCGCCAAGCCTACTCATCTCTATGGCAAAGTTTACGTCCACAACCCCGTCCATGGCAGCCGCGAGTATGGGCACCTTATATTTTTTCCCGCCAAGTTCCCAAGTAGTGTCTACCTCATTTGGATTTATAGTGACAGAACCCGGCGCAAGGGCTATCTCATCAAAACCATAACACCTGCGCGCTTTTCTACCTCTCCCTACCCACATACCCATAATAAAACCTCCGTTTGTTTTAAGCTATTTTGGTGTATATTACAGCAATATAATAATAAAGTCAAGTTCAAGGTTACTTGAAGTCTTTTGGCATGATTAATATTTCTAAAAGAAAGATGGCAAAAAGAATCTTTTTCCAGATCTCTTTAGGTTCTTCTCTTTCGAGGATTACCTCTTTTATCTCGTGGAATAGCCCCAGGGCCTTTTTTGAGTGTTCGACTGATATATTATGAGTCGAAAACCTGGCCTCCAAAACCCTTTCTGTCATAAGATACATAGGCTCTGGCTTAGCGGCCATAAGTATAGCGGCAGACTCAAAAAACTCCCTGAATGCTATATAATGAAACCTGGGAACACCGTAAAACTTAAAACCTCTGCACAATACAAGATATAGCTCTTTTATAAACTCTCTGGGATCTTCAAGGGCCAGTTCATAAAGTCTTCTTGACTTCATAAAAATTAAAAATGTAGCGCTTGATAAAGCCACGATCAACAGCCAGAACAGCGCAATTAATAAATAATACCACCAACCCCGCCTGCTTATGGGTATTATCGGCTTAACTATTTTTATCTTAACATCATTGCTGAAAGTCCCCATATAAGTAGCCGAGACCTGGATCATTCCTTTTTCTTTAGGTGTAAGATTTCCGTCTCTATCAATTGTAACCTTCGGCGGCCCGGTAACTGTCCAGTCAACAAACCGTGTTACAGGCACACTAGATCCGTCGTTCATTTTTACTTCAGCCTCTAACCTGCAGGTATTGTCGAGCGGCACTACGTCTTTATCTGCCTTAACAGTAAGAGATTCTATCTTGAATATATTTATCTCTTTATTGAATTCTTTGGCGGGAAATCTGTCAACGCTTTGCGTATCGATTGTTTCTTCTGTTTTTTCTTCTAATTTATCCTGTATATCGCTCTCGCCCCAGTTACCGTCAGTCTCTCTCTTTTTGCTTCCATCGTCCACTAGCTGTTCTTGTTTTGATTTTTTGTTATCCTTTATTGTCATGGGCGCTTTTTTTAATAATCTCAATAAAGGGTTTTGCTCAGGGCTGCCCAGCAAAGACGAAGGTATCCATCTCAATGACAGGTTTTCAAACCTTGGAACAAAGGGATAGAGTATCGCCGCGACTATTAAAACAAAAGAGAACATCAGCGCTCCTACTTTTATCTGCTGCCATAAGCTCATTACCTCTTCAGGATCGCCTATTATCATCGACCCTTTTCTTTTTTTCTCACAGACAAGATTAAGCCGCATAGCGAAGATGAATAGCAATAAAAATAAAGCCAATATGACTATATAGAAGGTCTCGTGTTCCAGCGCCATGCCCGCTGATGAAATCAAGAGGCACACGGATATAAATTGAAGCATTGCATAGCTTTTGCCTGACTCTAAACCAAAGCTCTGGAATAACGCAAGCCAGATAAGCGCTGTAGAAAATATTTTTAACAGGTTTTCGAATGTTATTGCTGTGGTAGTCAGTCTTCCAAGTATAATCACTACAGCGGCCAATGAGAGCATTCCTACAAAAAGATCCATGTATTGAAACCTGCGCTTGGCCATCTGCCAGCTGACAACAAACCCCGCAATCGTGCCGACTATAACTATCATCAAGGCAAAAGGGTTTAATATGGCCTGCGCGCTAAAAAAACCTATTAACACCAAGCCGAGATTAGCAAAATGATGGTATAATGTATTTTTATCCATATATAAATATTCTTACACTGCCTCGAATTTTTTCTCCAGATCATCACCTTTTGAAATTCTATATACAATTGCTTCCAGGTTAGCCAGGGCTTCGTCAAATCTTTTGGATTCCTCAATGTTTAGATATTTTTCTTCAGCCATATGCCCGAAAGTAGAAGCCGCAAGCACTATAACTATAAGCTTTATCCCTTTTACTTTAAACTGCACCAAACTGGACAAGCTATCCGTGTCATTATCCAGCATCACTGTTATCAATGTAGAGCGATAAGGCGTAACAAAACTTACTTCCTCCAGGACATGGCTTAAGGTAAAATCTCCGTCTGCCCGCACATTGGCAAGGTATTCCAGGATTTTATACATATGCGACTCTCCTTTGCCAAAAGGCAGCATAACAGCCTCCTTGCTATATCCCACCATCTGCACCATAACGCCTTCACTAAGAAGGTATTTCGCGATAGACCCCGCTATTTTAACAGCGTATTCAAGAGTAGTATCCTTTCCACTGCCTATATTGTTTTCTTTCTTTAAATCCAGCGCTATGGTGGCCTCCTGAACCGCATTTCGTTCAAACTGTTTTACTATCAACTTGTTATGCCTGGCGCTTGATGCCCAGTGTATGCGGCTCATTGCATCTCCTTTTTGATATTCCCTTACACCAAAAAATTCATGACTATCTCCGCTTATCTTAGCGGTCTCAACGCCCATCCAGGAGACAGAACCGCTTGCCAGCTGGGGAAAAGAGAATATCCTGAACAAGCTTGGATATACCAGTATCTCTGAAAAAATTTTAATAACTTTTTGGGCTCTAAAAAAACCGAGGGCGTCTTGCGATATAATAGTGGTAGGTCCTATCTTCCAGTGGCCCCTTTGATAACAATTAGCTATATAACTGATCTTCTTGTCCTCTTTAGGTTCCAGGGCTAGAACAAATAAAGATGTTTCTTTCTCTTCTGGCGGGCCGCCGGGAAACATATCAAGAAGCTCAAAGAAAAATAGAGGCAGCCCGCGCCTATTAAGAATAGTCATTCTAATATTAATTATATCGCCTTCATAGGCCGTACCCTGTACCTCTCTTGAAATAGTTACGTCGGGGACATTAAACTGCAGATGTATAAAAGAAAGCAGGAACATGACAAAGCCTACTACAAAAAAAATATAGACCATTGTTACGTCACTATTCCACGCTATGGCAAGCAGAATAATTACTACTATAAGAAGAAATACACTTTTGGAGGTAAACATATATAGCTGACAGCTAAAATAAAATTACACCGGCACAGCGACTTTTTTCAGGATATGGTTAACAATATCTTTCGAGGCAAGGCCTCTCACTATCGATCTGGGCTGTAGCGCCAACCTGTGTTTTAATACAGGATAAGCCAGTTTTTTTATGTCGTCAGGTATTACATAATCTCGTTTGTCAAGAAAGGCCAATGACCTTGCTGTACGCATAAGGGCAAGCGAAGCGCGCGGACTCGCTCCCAGCTTGATATCGCCAGGCAGGCTCCTCGTAGCAGAGACTATATTAACAATATATTCCGCTATATTAGGTTCGATGTGCACAGAAGTCACGGCCTTTTGCAGCTCAACTATTTCCTGTATAGTCACTACGCTCTTCAGGCCCTCTATAGGTGATTCTTTAAGGTGCCGCGTAAGCACCTTCACCTCATCCTGGACTGAAAGATATCCTACGCCAAGCTGCATTACAAATCTGTCAACCTGCGATTCTGGAAGCGGATAGGTTCCGTGAAATTCTATCGGATTCTGTGTAGCCATAACAAAGAACGGCACTGGTAATTCCCTGACCTTTCCATCTACAGTCACCCTGAATTCCTGCATAGCTTCCAAAAGAGCAGACTGTGTCCTGGGCGTTGTCCGGTTGATTTCATCAGCCAAGACTATGTTTGCAAATATAGGCCCTTCTTTAAATTCGAACTCGTTCGTTTTTTGATTATAAATAGAGACACCTGTTATATCTGAAGGCAGAAGATCTGGGGTAAACTGCAGCCTTTTAAAATTTGCTTCTATAGATTTTGACAAGGCATGAGCAAGTGTAGTCTTGCCTAATCCAGGGACATCTTCTAATAATAAATGGCCATTGCTCATAAGGGCCACCACCACCAACTCAATAACTTCTCTTTTTCCCACTATGACTTTTGAAATATTATCTATTAGTTTTTGCGGAATCTCGTGTAAATCAGGCATGGCATAGCTCCTTTTAAATAAGTAGTGTAGCTATAAAATATTTAGTTTTTCTATCTACAAATTCAGTGATTCATTTCATATATTCGCTTATACTCGCATTATTCAATAAGCCAAATATAGCATACATAGCAATTATTGTCAAAAAAATAACCCCACACCAAATTTTAATAAATCAGAATTCGGTGTGGGGTATACACATTCTACATAAATGCTGTCAACTGTGAACCGTCAACAGTCAACTAAATCAATACATCCCGCCCATTCCCCCTGGCATCCCTCCGCCTGGAGGCATACCCGGTCCTGATTTTTCTGCCTCAGGTATATCAGAAATCAAGGCCTCTGTCATCAAGAGAATGCCTGCAACGCTTGCGGCATTCTCCAGCGCTGTCCTTGATACCTTCGTAGGGTCTATGATACCTGCTGATATCATATCGACATATTCGCCTGTTGCGGCATTAAACCCGACATTCTGTTTTTCTTCTTTGACTTTATACACCACTATAGAGTCTTCCATGCCCGCGTTTTTCACTATCTGCCTTATTGGCTCTTCCAGCGCGCGCTTTACTATATCCAGGCCTACTTTTTCCTCGCCTTTGAGTTTTAGCTCGTCAAGCTTTGATATGGTTCGCAGAAAAGCGACTCCGCCACCTGGCACTATGCCTTCTTCTACAGCAGCTCTTGTGGCATGAAGCGCGTCTTCTACCCGAGCCTTTTTCTCTTTCATCTCTGTTTCAGTGGCAGCTCCTACATTTATTACCGCGACACCGCCTGCTAATTTCGCCAGGCGCTCCTGCAGTTTTTCTCTATCGTAATCAGAATCAGTGTCCTCTATCTGCCTCTTTAACTGGGCAATCCTTCCGTTGATGTCACTGCTTTTCCCTGCGCCTTCAACTAGGGTGGTCTCTTCCTTGGCTACTGTTACTCTTTTTGCCTTTCCAAGATCATCAAGCGTAATGTTTTCTATTTTTATACCAAGGTCCTCTGTAATGGCCTTCCCTCCTGTAAGAACAGCTATGTCTTCCAGCATTGCCTTGCGCCTATCGCCATAGCCCGGCGCTTTTACAGCGCAGCAATTAAGTGTCCCGCGCAATTTATTTACTACCAGGGTAGCAAGGGCCTCGCCTTCAACATCTTCCGCTATTATTAATAAAGGTTTTCCAGCCCTGGCTATCTTTTCAAGAAGCGGCAACATATCCTTCATAGCGGATATCTTTTTCTCATGTATAAGGATAAAAGGGTTTTCTATTACTGCCTCCATTCTCTCCGCGTCAGTTACAAAATAAGGCGAAAGATACCCTTGATCAAACTGCATGCCTTCCACCACATCCAGTGTGGTCGCCATTGACTTTGCCTCTTCTACAGTGATAACCCCGTCCTTGCCTACTTTTTCCATTGCCTCTGCTATTAATTCTCCAATAGCGGCATCATTATTAGCGGCAATAGACGCTACCTGGGCAATTTCTTTCTTATCTTTGATGGGCTTGGACATCTTCTTAAGGCTGCTTACAACCTCCTCAACTGCCTTATCTATGCCGCGCTTTAATGCAGTGGGATTCATACCTGCTGTTACATTCTTTAGGCCTTCTTTGTATATGGCCTGCGCCAGCACAGTCGCTGTTGTTGTGCCATCTCCTGCCACATCGCTGGTTTTCTCAGCAACCTCTTTTACCAGCTGCGCGCCCATGTTTTCATAAGGGTCCCTTAATTCTATTTCTTTTGCTACGGTGACTCCATCCTTTGTAATTGTGGGTGAGCCAAATTTCTTGTCAAGGACAACGTTTCTTCCTTTTGGACCAAGAGTGGCTTTTACAGCCTCAGCCAGCTGGTCTATACCGCGGCCTAAAGCTGCCCTGGCATCCTCTTTAAATATTATTTGCTTTGCCATCTTTACTACCTCCTTTTTACTGTGCGAATTAACCCCGAATAGCTATCTTTTAACAATCTAACTGTTCAAGGTAAGCCGTGTCTTTATTTAATAATAGCTAAAATATCCTCTTCTTTCATAATGAGATACTCTTCTTCTTTATGGGTTATTTCGTTTCCTGAGTATTTACCAAAAAGTACCTTGTCACCTTTTTTTACTTCCACCGGTTCTACTTTACCGCTTTCCAAAACCCTGCCCTTGCCTACAGCAACTACCTCGCCTTTTTGTGGTTTTTCCTTAGCTGTATCTGGCAGCACAATGCCGCCCTTTGTCTTTTCTTCTGCCTCCAGGCGCTTGACAAGCACTCTGTCTCCCAACGGTTGTATTGACATACCAACACCTCCTTGTTAAATTGGTTATTTTATCAGCACTCTCAAGAGAGGAGTGCCAGTAACAATATAAGATATTACTCCTATGACAAAATATTGTCAAGCCTTTTTTTTATTTTTGTAACTAAATAGTCAAGATGTCCGCTTTTTCTAACAAGTGATCTGTCCGCTTTTGGTTAAACGTAGTAGTAGTCCTTTTTCTTTTGGCTACCTTTTCTTTTTGTTTATAATGTGAATAAGTGGATAAGTTTTTTGGTA
>JBDRBM010000032.1:0-10123 GCA_043822665.1 Candidatus Omnitrophota bacterium | reverse complement strand
TGTTTGCATAGCTAACCTCCGTAGTGGTTAAGCTAAACATATTATCATGACCCGCTTTGAAAGCGGACATTTCATTTGTTAAAGAACCGGACATTTCACTATTTTATAACAGCAAAATCTGCCCTTCGGGCAGAGACTTTAGCAGATTTTGCGCAGATCCTGAGCGGCATTATGCCTCAAGCCTATCCTTAGTCCTGAGCTTGTCGAAGGACAAGGCCAAAGGCCGCGTCGAAGGGTCAAGGAAAATCGCCTTTGTGCGAAACTTTGAGCGATTTTCCGCATCTCGCCGTAGCTCGCCACCTGTGCTCTATCGAGAATCTAAGAGCAAAGGCGGAAAGAAAAACATTGCCAAGCTCTATTTTACATGTAAAATAATTAGGGCGGCACAAAAGTGCCGCCCTTGATTACATAGATTAAAAATATAGTCGGTAATATCTGTGTAATCATAGGCTGGAACGATTTTCGTGACAGCCTATATAAAATAATCTTTAAGGAGAGGCGTGGATCATGGTAAAAAAGGCAATTGTGGTGCTGGCAGAAGGATTTGAGGAAATAGAGGCTGTAACTATAATAGACATACTAAGAAGGGCAGGGATAGAGGTGACTGTGGCAGCGCTGGACGACCTAAAGGCGCGGGGGTCTCACGGAATAACGCTCTTGGCAGATATCAAGCTGGATAAGGCAGGTTCGGATTTTGACGCGTGTGTATTTCCAGGGGGGATGCCTGGAGCAACTCACCTGGGGGTATCTGAAAAAGTGCGGGAGCTTATACAAAAAATGAATAGTGAGAAAAAAATTGTAGCGGGTATTTGCGCCTCGCCTGCTTTGGTGCTTGCTCCTCTAGGTATTCTCAAAAATAAAAATGCCACTTGTTACCCTAACATGCAAACACATTTTCAGCAGGATACTAATTATAAAACACACGATGTAGTTATAGACGGGAATATTATTACGAGCCGCGGCCCTGCCACAGCCCTTATGTTCTCACTAGCTATAGTAGAAAAACTGATCGGTAGGGTTACTGCTGGAAAAGTAAAAAAAGCGGTACTGGCTGGTTAAACCTTGTCTTTTTCGTCGTAAATCTCCCCGAAAAGCTCTTCTAATGCGTCTTCCATTGATACTATGCCGATATTACTGCCTTTTTTGTCCTGCACTATAAAGAGATGTTGGTGATAGGCCTGGAATTTACTCAACAGGTCGTCTGCCTTTTCATTCTCATTTACAAATATGGGCCTTGTCATGAAATCCCCGACTTTGGCATCGTAATTATCCTTGGCAATCTCGCGCAATAATACCCTTTGCTGGACAATACCGACTATCTTCAACAGTTCGCCTCTATATACAGCTATTCTGCTATATTGTGAATTGAGTATAGAGTCTTTTAATTCAACTAATTTCTGGTCTTCTGGCAAAGCATAGATCTGGTCTATGGGCCGCATTATATGCGAGGCCTTTACATCGTTAAGCTTAAATACCTTACTGCAAAGATTCTCTTCATCTACCTCGACTGTGCCCGCGTCCCGGCCCAGCTTCAACATGATCTTTATTTCATCTTCTGTAACCTTGGGGGCTACCGGCATCCGCCTGAACAACTTACTGAAAAGTATAAGAACTCTTGTAAGGGGGCTAAGAACCCATGATATAACCCTTAGGACTTTCGCGCTTCCAAGTGACAACTTAACCTTGTAGTGTTCACCTATGGTCTTGGGTATCACCTCTGCTATAACTATTATAAGAAAAGTAAGTATAGCGGAAGATATACCCAACCATTCATTTCCGAATATCCTTAACGCTTCTTGTCCGACAAATATAGAGCCTATTATGTTTATGGAATTATTAAGTATCACTATGGCGGCGATGGTGCTGTTTATGTTTTCTTTTATGGCTATAAGATCCTTTGAGCCCTTGCGGTGCTGGTCATATAAAATCCTTGCCTTTAATAAAGGCAGGCTCAGTATAGCCGCCTCTGTCATGGAACATAGTCCTGAGGCAAGCAATACTCCGGAAAGCATGAATATCAATTTCATCATAGCTTAAGTCCTGACAAGCTTTAAAAGATTAAGGCCGATGTCATTAAAAACGTCCTCTAGCTTCGCCATTGGAAGCCCCAGGATATTAAAATAAGACCCTTTTATATCGTCAAAAATAAAAGAACCTGCGCCTTCTATTGAAAACCCGCCTGCTTTGTCATACGGCCCTAACAATTTAAAATACTTTTCGATATCCGCGGGCCCGATCTTCCTTACCTTAACTGCCGAACGTTCATAACCCATTGACATATTCCCTGTTTTAGCGTTTATGACGCAAAGACCCGTATAGACATAAATTATTTTCCCTGACATTGATTTCAACATGCCTTTGGCTTTGGCGGCATTGCGAGGCTTACCGATAACTTTTTTGCCAAGAAGAACCACTGTATCAGCGCCTATTATATAACCTGTCCTGACTTTTTCTTTTACGGCCTCTGCCTTGAGTCTGGCATTTATCATCGATATATGCGCAGGGTTTTTGCTGTTCATATATTCCTTAACCCCGCTTACCACCGCCTTATGCTTTATGCCGCAGGAGTTAAGAATCAGAGACCTTCTCTTTGAGCCGGAAGCCAGAATAATCTTCATAGTATATTGTTACCCAGCGCCTTTATGCCTTGAAGGCTTCTTTGTAATAAAAAGGCGCGGGGTTAAAGCGAAAAGATGTAGCCTAGTAATTTGTATATCAGTTTCGCTGCCATGAAATCAGGCCCTGCCATGTCTTTTATCGGGCATAACTCAACCACGTCAAACCCGATTACCTTCTTATCTTGTATAATGCCCCGCACGGCCTCTAAAAATTCATACCATAGCATGCCGCCAGGTTCAGGGGTCCCGACAGAGGGCATGATAGAAGGGTCAAAGACATCAAGATCTATGCTGATATACACATGATCTGAAAGATAGCTCTTTATAGAATTAAACCAGCCCGGGTTTTTCATCATATACCGCATGCTTACTATCTTGATATCTTTCCCTGCCAGAAAATCAAATTCCGCCATACTGAGGCTTCTCACCCCTACCTCTACAAGAGGCGCTATCTCCAGAATACGCCTGGCAATGCAGGCATGGTTAAATTTAGACCCATTGTAGCTATCCCTTATATCGTGGTGGGCATCAAAGTAAAGCACAGACAAGTCCTGATAGCGCTGTTTGGCCGCCCTCACAGCCCCAACGCTGACAGAATGCTCTCCTCCTATTACAACTGGCATCTTGTTTGTTTCTAAAATATCCTTTGTCTTTTTTTCAACAGCATAGACCATTTCTTCCGCGTCAAGGCCATTGACCTTAAGAAATGGGGTAGTATTAATCCCTATTTTATATATCTCTCTATTTAGCTCCTCGTCAAAAAGTTCCATATTATCAGAGGCCTTTAATATTGCCTGTGGTCCATTTTCAGTGCCGATCCTATAAGTAACAGTCTCTCCATATGGAACAGGTACAATAACAGCCTTTGCTTCCTTGAGCGAATTTATTTTATTATCTGATCCGCCAAATATCATATTTATATTAATCACTTTCTAAAACATATTGGAAAACAAGAGGGATGACTATGCTCGCGTCTGATTCTATTATGAACTTAGGTGTATCAACACCAAGTTTCTCCCAGGTAATCTTTTCGTTAGGCACTGCCCCGCTATAAGAACCGTAAGAAGTGGTGGAGTCGCTTATCTGGCAAAAATACCCCCAGAGCTTACAGTCTTTTAACATATCCTGCCTTATTAGAGGCACGACGCATATGGCAAAATCTCCGGCAATGCCTCCCCCTACCTGGAAAAAACCTATTGTGTTTTTTTCCGTATTTTCAAGATACCAGTCAATAAGAAAATCCATCTGTTCTAAACCACTCTTTACAAAATTGAATGTCTTGAATTTGTTTGCCTTATAATCTGCGACCACGCCATTGGCCAGGGTGGAATCTTCCCATCCTGGGGTAAAAATAGGGATATTTTTTTCGCATGCCGCTACAACCCAGCTGTTTTTAGGGTCGATCTCATAAAATTCTTTTAACTCCTCGCTCCTTAAAAGTTGATAAAAATATTCGTAAGGAAAATATCTTTTGCCCTCTTTAATCGCCTTTTCAAATAAAGGGTTAAGTTTTTTCGCTATCCTCCTTATTGCCTCCTCTTCAGGGATGCAGGTATCTGTTACGCGGTTCAGATGGCTTTCTTTTAACTTAAGTTCCTCTTGAGGAGTTAATTCTCTATAATTAGGCACCCTTCTATAATGAGTATGAGCTACTAGGTTGAATATATCTTCTTCCAGATTAGCGGCTGTACATGAAATCCCGTGAATCTTATCTCTTCTAATCATTTCACTTAGGGAAATACCTATCTCCCCGGTGCTCATTGCGCCTGCCATGGCGAGGAACATTTTATTGCCTTTTTTAAGGTAGTCTACCCAGGCTTGAGCGGCATCCACTATAACTGCGGCATTAAAATGCTTGAAATTCTTTTTTACGAAGCTCTTTATGCTCATAATATTCCCAGTATAACACCCTATTTTCTGATAGACAAGGTAAAATTATTATGCTTCCGACATCATATAATGGCCCATTGTACAACTCTATTATACCCATGCCAGCATCCTTAATAAAATTCCTAATAGCCTGGCCGTCTGGGTGAGCCTCTAAACTGCCCGTAAAAAACACATGCTTATTTGTTACACCTGCTGCGCCTCCTATAAACCCTGATCCATAACCCGGCAGTTTTATATAGCCGGGCCTTATAAGAAGCGCGATGCCGCCATGCCTCTCCCATGCCTTCTTTATGCCTTTGTCAGATGTGATAATATGCTTGCTGTCGACCGGCACAATAGAGCATTTTGCATATCCCTGTGTAACATTAATATGCCTTAAACCCAGGGCCTTTATATTTTTTTCTATCCTGCCTTTGCAATGTATTACGTAGTTACCTATCTTGCAGGCATTATATATGATGTCGTCAGGGTATTTTCCGGATTTCACTCTATCGCCTTTTACGCAGGTATATCCATTTTGCCTTAAAAGCCTGGCGATACCCTCCATCTGAGGCTCATAAACAACCTTGTATCTATCCAGGGAAAAAATCATCATATCAACATGGCCTTTTACAGGTCCTGGCAATTTTTTATGTAACGGCGCTTCCGCGACATAATAATTCAGCTTTTCCAATTTTTCCTTTGCCAGCTTAGGCGCGTGCGGATCAATAACTACGATATCTTTTCTTACATCTTTTACTTTAATTACCTGTCTGACCGCGCGGATCGACCGCATAGGCCGACCTACGCGGTCAGACAGGTTACGTATTACAACAGGCGCCTTAAGATATCTTTCTAAAAATCTCTTTTCCGCGCCTTTGTGCCCGGATATGAGATTAAATATTTTTTTTGGCGCTTGAACTTCTATTCGTAAGCGGTTAGATACATGCCTGTCTTTTATCATCCTCAGTATCCTATTACGGACCTGTCTCGAGCGCGCCATCTCTCCAAACGCCTGATGATACGGCCCTGCCAGCACTATCCCTGGAGAACATAGATCTCTTGATGGATGAAGCCCTATTCTTATAACCTTTACCCCAGCATCCTCAAAGATATCACTTATTGTTGCTGCCTGTTCTATTGCTTTATCAATGGAAAGAGGCCTGTATTCTCCTTTTCTATATAGTTCGGCCAGCCCAGTGCCTTTTAAAACAAGTGTTGGATAAATGCGCGCGGTTTCAGGCTTAAGTTTTATAATTTTTTTTGCTGTCGCGATTGATCTTTCTAATGTATCTCCCGGCAGGCCCAGCATTATCTGAACTCCTAATTTGAGCCCTTCTTTTTCAATGAGTTTTGCTGAGTTTTTGACTACCTCAAAATCAATGTCTCTTTTTATATTTCTAAGGACATCTTTATCCAATGACTGTACGCCTAATTCAACAAGCCTGCCGCCTTTTTTCTTAAACCGCTTTATTGATTCCGGGGTTACGGCTTCGGGATGCGTTGAGATGCGTATGTTTTTTACAATCTTTTTCTTTACATAAGTATAAACCGCGTTTAGATATTCCTCCTGCAGCTTGTCTGGCAAAGACGTAAACGTACCTCCAAAAAAGGCGATCTCAACATGTTCGCCGTCAGGTATGGTCTTCAAATTCCGTCTGATTATTGAATGGATTTTCTCAACTGTCGGCATCTTCAGGACGCCTGAAATCTTATGTTGATCGCAATACACACACCTATACGGACACCCTGTATGGGGAATAAAGATTGGTATGATTTTCATTGTTTCTTACTTTTTCTTGTGGAATAAAAGCGTGCAGAATGTCACTCCGCTGAAGAATACAAAATTGCCTATCGCAAATGCCTTCCAGACAATAAAATCACTCTTAAGGCCTGATGGGAGGATCGCCAGTAAGCACACCCATACTCCCACTGCCCAGAATACGCTGATATCTTCTGATGAACGCCTCTTTATTATCCTGATTACAAGAGGAATGTTCCAGAGGGGCAGGATTATTGAGGCTACTAAAGCTATTTTGTCTATCATGGTAATTACGCCTTGCCGGCGCTTCCGAGCACGTACTCGTTTTTGTGTTTGTACATCTTTACAAGTTCTTCTCTTGCGGGGCCAAGATATTTTCTCGGGTCAAATTCCTTTGGTTTGGTTACAAAGACCTCTCTTATCTTTGCTGTCACAACAAGGCGGCCATCAGTATCTATATTTATTTTGCATACCGCGGATTGAGATGCCTTTCTCAGCTGAGGCTCGGGAACTCCCGCTGTTTGTTCCAGTTTTCCGCCGTATTTATTTATAAGGTCTACATATTCTTTCGGAACAGAACTTGAACCATGTAAAACTATAGAAAAACCGGGAAGCCTTTTTTCTACTTCCTTTAATATATCAAATCTCAGCTCGGGCAAAGATTCTCCCGGGGCAACCTTGAACTTATAAGCGCCGTGAGAGGTGCCTATAGAGATGGCAAGAGAATCCACGCCTGTCTTTTTGACAAATTCCTGCACTTCTTCAGGGTGCGTGTAATGACTTTTCTCATGACTCACTTCATCCTCTATGCCTGCCAGGACCCCAAGCTCTCCCTCCACTGTAACATCATATTTATGAGCGTAATCTACTACCTTTTTGGTAAGCGCGGCATTTTCTTCAAAAGGTTTGCCTGAGCCGTCTATCATAACTGAAGAAAATCCCGACTCTATACAGGATACGCATAGTTCATAAGTATCGCCATGGTCCAGATGAAGCGCAACTGGTATGTTTGAGCCAGCGTCTTTTATTATCTCCATGGCGCCCATTGCCATATGTTTCAGCAATATCTGATTGGCGTACTTCCTTGCGCCAGACGATACCTGGAGTATAACAGGCGACTTAGTCTCTATGCACGCTGTTATTATGGCCTGGAGCTGTTCCATATTGTTAAAGTTATAGGCCGGCACGGCATACTTTCCAGCCATTGCCTTTTTAAACATTTCACGGGTATTAACCAGCCCTAATTCTCTGTAAGAAACAGCCATTGGAAACTCCTTTCGATTTAATTAAACAAATATTATAACATCAAATCTAAGCTTGTAAACCCTTAATTTTACACTTGTTGTACTAAGTTATGTTACGCTCTCAGCGCATGAGGAGCCCTGATCGCGAATTGAAGATTTAGCCTTTTAGACCGCATTTTGGCGGTTTTTAAAAGGTCGAGAACTGTCCGAACCCCACACCTTCTGCCGGAGGCAGTTGGTGTGGGGTAAGTTTTCTCGCCCCCGCCAAAATGCGGTCTAAAAGGCGGCCCTATGTAAACCTGACATAGATAAGGCAAATCTTCATTTGAGCGAGCAGGACTCCTCATGCGCTGAGAGAGCAATCTGACTATTCGAGTAGTACCTTTCAGTAAACCTAATGATATCATTCATCATCTTTACTGATTCTGCGGGGTATTTGCCTATTGCGGTTTCAGCTGAGAGCATTACAAGGTCTGTCCCGTCTATGATGGCATTTGCCACATCAGTAACCTCTGCCCTTGTGGGCCGCATATGCTCTACCATGCTCTCCAGCATCTGCGTGGCGGTAATTACAAATTTTTTCTTCCTGTTGCATTTTTTAATAATGTATTTCTGTATTATAGGGATCTCGTATATAGGAACAGAAACGCCCATGTCTCCCCTGGCAACCATAATGCCGTCGGACGCTTCTATTATTTCATCTATATTTTTTATGCCCTCCTGGTTTTCTATTTTTGCTATGACCTTTGGCGCGGCATGGCTATTCTTTAGCATTTTTCTTACATCCATTATATCAGACCTATCGCGCACAAATGACTGGGCGATATAATCGACTTTTTGTTCCAGGCCAAACGCTATATCCTCCCTGTCTTTCTCGCTCATACCTGAGAATTCCAGCTTTGCGCCGGGGATATTTACGCCTTTGTATTCCTTTAGAAGCTCGCCAACGATTACTTCTGTCTTAACGGCTTTTTTACCTATATCTTTTATCTTTAGCACAATATTGCCGTCATCAATATAGATGTATTCCGCGCCTCTTATGCTCTCAAGGGGGCCTTCATAGTCAAACGGTATGGTGTTTTCGCTCTCGCGCAGATCGGTCTTGGCCAGCCAGATAATTTGTCTTTTTTTAAGAATCAGGGGTTTATGATCCTTTAACTTACCAATCCTTATCCTGGGGCCTTCCAAATCCAACAATATTCTTACATGGCGTCTATACTTTTTATTCACTATTTTTATAACCTTTATATATGAAGCCAATTTTTCCTTACTGCTATGCGAGCAGTTTAACCGCGCCACATCCATGCCAGCCATGGTCATCTTCCTTATAGCTGTCTCTTTAGAACTGGCTGGCCCAATAGTACATATAATCTTTGTTTTTACCATATTAACCCACTATGTTATTTAATTCTGAAATATTGTCTATAATAAAGTCAGGCTGGGCCTTTATTATGTCCTCTTTCTTGCCTATTCCGTATGTAACGCCGCATGTATAAACACCCGCGTTTTTGCCGGCCATAATATCCAGATCCATGTCGCCTATCATGATCACCTTGGATCTTTCCACGTTGAATCTGGATAATATACTATTGAGCGGGCAAGCCATTGGCTTTACGCAATTCTGATCATCCCCGCCTATTATGCCTTCAAAATATCCTCCAAGGCCTAAAAGGTCTATGGTCAATTTTGCAAATTCCCGATCCCTGTTAGTCACTATCACCTTTGTCTTGCCCTTAAAATGCTTCAGTGTATTTACCGCTCCAGGGTAAGGCCTGGTCTGATCCGTAGAGTGCTCTTTATAGTAATCCCTGAATACTGTAAGCGCCTCGTCGAATGAGTTTCTGTTTTCTTCTCCTATGGACTTGGCTACAAGATCCCGCACACCTGTCCCTATGTACGAGATTATATCATCATATGGCCTTTCTTTAAAGCGCATTTTTTTCAGCATATAGCTGACAGCGCTTACTATATCCTTCTTGGAATCTATCAGTGTGCCGTCTAAATCAAATATCATCAGGTCTATATTTAACATCTAACCTTTGACATCCTCATCTTTTTATTATTTGAAGTTAGGCCGTATTCTTAGCGCATGACCAACCCTGTTCGCTCAGCTGAAAATTTTCCCATCGTCCGCCTTAGGCGGACTCAGGGTCGACTTTTATACTGTATTTTGGCGGGGGCGAGAAAACTTACCCCACACCAACTGCCTTCGGCAGAAGGTGTGGGGCTCGAACAGTTCTCGCCCTTTTATAAACCGCCAAAATACTGTCTAAAAGGCTAAATCTTCAATTCGCGATCAGGGCTAGTAATGCGCTTAGCTAAATTCTAGGTCTCTTTACCCCGCTAAGGCCTCAAGAAAAGCCTCTTTCTTTTGCGAACAACAGGATTAACGCACAACAGAAGATACTGCCTGTCAAAAGAAAAAGGAGCAAGGCCCAACTCCACGTAACACTTTATAGTCACTTGCATCTATCAGGCCGAGCGTCTTTTCGGAGGCCTTAGCGGGGTAAAGAGACGGTGGGTTAAGGTATATACAGCATAACGGAACCTTGGAAGCATTACAATTTAAACTTTTAGCCCTTGTAAAGCCTGTTTGTTTCTATATAATCCCGCACTTTTCCGGGGACAAG
>JBDRBM010000031.1:0-3002 GCA_043822665.1 Candidatus Omnitrophota bacterium | reverse complement strand
GTCTTTCCTGTCATTACCTTGGCAGCGATTTTTGCAAGAGGTATGCCGGTGGATTTACTTACAAAAGGCACAGTCCTTGATGCCCTTGGGTTTACTTCCAGAACATAAACCTTATCTTCCTTTATTGCAAACTGTATGTTTATGAGGCCTTTGACCTTTAATTCTTTTGACAGGGCCAACGTATATTTCCTTATCGTATCAATGATATCGTCGCTGAGTGTATGTGGCGGCAAAACGCACGCTGAATCTCCTGAATGAACCCCTGCCTCTTCTATATGCTCCATAATACCGCCTATTACAGTAAGCCTTCCGTCTGAAACTGCATCCACATCCACCTCTACCGCATCTTCTAAAAACTTATCGATAAGAATGGGTTTCTCCTTTAAGACATCCTCGACTGTTTGCATAAACTCTTTTAATTCAGTTTCGTCATACACGATCTTCATTGCCCTCCCGCCAAGGACATATGACGGCCTTACCAGCACCGGGTACCCAATCTTTTTTGCAATCCTTAGGGCAGCTTGATTAGATGTAGTAGAGCCGTTTGCTGGTTGTTCTATTTTTAATTTTTTAAGCACTCGGGCGAATTTGTCCCTATTTTCTGCTTTATCGATGGAGCATACACTAGTCCCTATAATATGGGCTCCTGCCTCTTTTAATTTATGAGCCAGGTTAAGCGGTGTCTGACCACCAAACTGCACAATCACTCCGTCCGGCTTTTCCTTATCGATGATATTCATTACATCTTCAAATGTTAAAGGTTCAAAATAAAGTTTATCTGATGTATCATAATCTGTTGAGACTGTTTCAGGGTTTGAATTTACCATTATTGTCTCATAGCCAAGTTCTTTTAATGCAAATGACGCATGGCAGCAGCAATAGTCAAACTCTATCCCCTGGCCAATCCTGTTTGGCCCGCCTCCGAGTATCATTATCTTCTTCTTTTTTGAAACCCTTGCTTCACACTCTGTCTCATAAGTTGAATAATAATAAGGGGTATATGCCTCAAACTCTGCTGCGCAGGTATCGACGAGTTTAAATGTAGGTATAATGCCTTGCTTTTTTCTTAGATCGCGAATTGATAGCTCGTCAAAATTTGTGAGTCGGGCGATTTGCGCATCGCTAAAACCCAGTTGTTTTGCCCTTAGAAGGTTGCCGAGAGAAATTTCTTTTTCAAAATCCACAATCTCTTTTATATTATGTATAAACCATGGGTCAATCCCAGTGAGTTTATAAATATTCTCAATAGAATAGCCTTTTTGTAACGCATATTTAATATAAAATATTCTGGAGGCATTTGGCTCTTTTAATCTCAGTTCTATTTTTTTATCAGGTATGTCGTTATAGTTTGATTTATTATCGAGTCCGACATGGCCGATCTCTAATCCTCTCAGCGCCTTTTGAAGCGCTTCTTTAAACGTCCTTCCTATTGCCATTGTCTCACCGACTGATTTCATTGAAATACCTAAAATATCCTTTGCCTCTGGAAATTTCTCGAATGTAAATCGAGGGATCTTTACAACGCAGTAATCTATGCTGGGCTCGAATGATGCAGGTGTTTCTTTTGTAATGTCGTTTTGTATCTCATCCAATGTGTAGCCTACTGCAAGCTTTGCAGCAAACTTTGCAATCGGAAAACCTGTTGCCTTACTTGCCAAGGCAGAGCTTCTTGAAACCCTAGGGTTCATCTCTATGACAACCATCCTGCCATTTTTAGGATCGACCGCAAACTGAATATTTGAACCGCCTGTCTCGACCCCTATCTCTCTAATTATGGCAATGGACGCGTTTCTCATTTTCTGATATTCTCTATCGGTGAGGGTCTGTTGAGGCGCAATAGTTACAGAGTCTCCTGTATGAACTCCCATTGGGTCAAAATTTTCAATAGAACAGACTATCACTACATTGTCCTTTTTGTCCCTCATTACCTCTAATTCATACTCTTTCCAGCCCACGATTGATTCCTCAATCAAAATCTCGCTAATCATGCTGCTTTTGAGTCCGAGTAGCGCAAGCTGTTCGAATTCTTCTTTTGTCGTAGCGATTCCTCCGCCTGTCCCGCCAAGAGTAAAACTCGGCCTTATAATTACAGGAAGGCCTATTTTCTTTAAAGCATTCCTTGCCTCATCCATGTTGTAAGCAAGGCCGCTTTTTGGTAGATCCAGGCCGATCTTTTGCATTGCCTTTTTAAAATATTTCCTGTCCTCTGCCTTTTTTATGGTATCATAGTCTGCGCCTATCATTTGCACATTATGTTTATCAAGTATGCCCATCTCCTTTAGCTTCATGGCAGTGTTGAGTCCGGTCTGGCCGCCCAGCGTTGGTAAGACAGCATCCGGTCTTTCTTTTACAATAATCTTTTCCAAAACCTCTGGCGTAATGGGCTCAATATAGGTATAAGGAGCTGTTTCAGGGTCAGTCATTATTGTGGCAGGGTTTGAATTAATTAAAACAACCTCAAAACCCTCTTCCTTCAAGGCCTTACACGCCTGCGTGCCTGAATAGTCAAACTCACATGCCTGGCCTATTACAATCGGGCCTGAGCCAATGATTAAGATTTTTTTAATATCTGTACGTTTTGGCATCTTACCTTTTCCTATGTTGCAGTGCTTTAGCTACAAAATCCCTGAATAATGGATGGCACTTGTCTGGCTTTGACTTAAATTCCGGATGAAACTGGCACGCAACAAACCAGGGATGGTCTCCTATTTCCACCATTTCCACAAGCCTCAAATCCGGAGACGTGCCTGAAATAATAAGTCCTTCTTTCTCCATAGTCCTTTTATAGTGCAGGTCAAATTCATATCTATGGCGGTGTCTTTCTGAAATCTTTTCTTTGCCGTAGGCGTGGTAGCTCTTTGTACCTTTTTTTAATTTGCATGGATATGCGCCAAGCCTCATAGTAGCGCCCTTATCCCTCACGCGCTTCTGCTCCTCTAAAAGGCTTATCACAGGAGAAGGCGTAGATTTATCAAACTCTGTGGAATTTGCCTTTTTCAAGC
>JBDRBM010000030.1:0-30121 GCA_043822665.1 Candidatus Omnitrophota bacterium | reverse complement strand
CACGATGGTTAAACTATATGAAAGCGATAAATGTAAAAAAATTTCTACCCGGAAATCCAAGGAGAGCTTTTTATGCAGTGGTAAAATGTTCTGACTGCGGGGAAGAGGTGAACATAAGAATAGATCGTTCATCGGATTTTCAGACAGAATGCAATGCGCACAATCCAGAACATATCTATACTATAAAAAAAGAGGCAATAGGTAAAAATTGCTTCAATCTCATGAATCTGTCTCTGGCGCTCACAAAAGAGGCTCGTCTATTATTTTTCAATACACAAGCCTGTGAGTTTGTAAAATTCGAGAGGGCCCTTGATAATGCCGCACGGTAGGAGAGAGATATTTAATCTGCTCGTACACCGCATTAATTCCTTTTCAGAAGGTTACAGGCAAAACATTGCCCTGCTGGGAGAGCCCTGCATAGGGAAGACATCCCTTGTCAAACAGCTTTTGAATTCTGAAGATATAAAAAAAGAAACTGTTATACCGATTTATATAGAAATAAAGATAGAACCGTTTGAGTTCTGCGCAAAGAGATTTATAAAATCAGCTATTTTTGAACTCCTTCATTCTGACCCGCTTGCGGCTCAATCATACGACGCTGTTGTGCTGATAGACGACCTCAAAAGACAATATCCAAAGACGGCTGAGACATGCTATCGTGTCTTACGTGATATAGAAAAGGGCAGGTTTGACGAAGCGTATTCCTATATGCTGGATATACCAGCGGCTATACGCGAAGAAAGCAAGAAAAGATGTCTCCTGATAATGGATGAATTTCACAATCTTGAAAATTTTACTCTTAAGCATGCTTTTGGAATTCTGGCCAAAAAAATAATGATACAAAAAGATACCATGTTTCTCTTAATAAGCTCGAAAAACACCTTATCGCAGCGCCTCCTGGCCGAAAAGCTCTATCTTCTCTTTGGGAATTTTGAAAAGATATTCATGCCGTCATTTGACATAGGCATGAGCAGGGTTTTTCTCCAGGATATTTTGAAAGATATACCGCTGCCCAAAGCCTATATAGACTTTATAGCCTCGTTTACGGGCAATAAGCCGTTTTACATGCAAGTGGTATGCGACGAAATAGAAAAGGCGGTGTTTTCAGGAAAGGTCAATCGCAACGATTACCCCGCCCTCATAGAGCGAGCTCTTACCGAATCTATATTTAAAAAAACAGGGGTCATAAACAATTTTTTCTCAACCACCTTTTTTAAGATCTCTGACGGAAAACTCCTCTCTCGCTCAGCAGCCGCGCTTATCGCTCTCTCGTCCGAAAACAAAAAACAACACGAGATAGCTAAAGCCGCGAAATTACAGGCCCGTGACTGCTCCAGGATATTGAACAGACTGGTCGAGATGGATATAATAGTGCGGAATGGATCGCTCTGCCGTTTCAGGGAAAGACTTTTCGCTTTCTGGCTCAAGTCCGTTTACATGAAAAGGATTATGTCTTTTAGTATAGATGAGGGGATAGAAGAAAACTATTTCAGAAAAGAGGTTGCATGCCATCTCAATGAGTTCATGCTGGATTTTGAAAAGGAACTGTTCTCAAAAATTACAGATCTGTTCAAATTATTTAAAAACGATGTGATACAATTGAACGGCAAGCGGCATAAATTCATTTCTTTTAATTCGATAGAAAGAATAGAGGAAGATCTGTGCAACGGAGCAAGTTTTATGGCGGCAAGCGGCAGGCTCAATTGGCTGTGCACCATAAAAAGAGATCCCGTTACCGAAAGCGATATATCAAGCATTATAAATAAAACTAAAAAGAAAGAGATCAAGGCCAGGATAAACAGAAATATTATAATAGCCCTGGCCGGTATAAATGAAAACGCTTATCTGATGGCTAAGGATGCCAGGTTCTGGATCTGGGACTTGGATAGTATTAATGTCCTGATGGAGCTATACGGTAAATCACATTTTATTGATATAACATGAAAATAGGCGTGATATCAGACACACATATCCCTGTTAACGCGTGCGAATTGCCGCCTGAACTAATCGATGCCTTGAAAGGCTGTAATCTCATAGTCCACGCAGGTGACCTTATTGATCTATGTATACTCGATGAATTGAAAAATATAACAAAGGTAGAGGCTGTTAGCGGCAATATGGATCTACCCAAGGCGCAAGCTGTCCTGGAAAAGAAAAAGATACTGAACGTGGCAGGCAAAAAACTATGCCTTATGCATGGATACGGCAGTCCCGATAAACTTGTCGACATCCTGAAGAAAGAATTTTTCAGCCAGAAGCCTGATATAATAGTGTTCGGGCATTCACATGTCCCTATGAATGAATATATGGACGGCGTTCTTTTCTTTAATCCCGGCAGTGCCACAGATACCACGTTTGCCCCTTACAGATCTTATGGAATAATCAAAATAGAAAAAGACGAGATAAAAGCGGAAATACACAGATTGGAAAAATCAAGAGGTAGTTATGGATAAACTGTGGGCCCCATGGAGGAGTAGATTTGTGAGAGGCAGGAAAAAAAAGTCGTGCATATTCTGTCTTAAAAAAGACAGCGAGATAAAGGCGTATATTGTTAAAAAATATAAATTCTCATTTGCCATGCTGAACATCTACCCTTATAATAATGGCCATGTAATGGTAAGTCCTTACAGGCACATAAAAGATCTGAAAGGCTTGGACGACCGCGAACTTCTTGATATAATGAGATTGGTAAGAGATATGCAGGTTCTGCTTGAAAAGAAATTAAGGCCCCATGGATTTAACATGGGCATCAATACAGGAACAGTTGGCGGGGCTGGGTATAAAGACCATGTGCATATTCATATAGTCCCCAGGTGGAACGGGGATACAAATTTTATGCCTGTCACAGCCAATACAAAGGTATTGCCGCAGTCCCTGGGAGAATTGTATAATTTACTAAAAAGCTAACGGAAACTATAAAAAGCTAAAGCATTATTACGCGGATTCTCGTGAACAGGCATTGATCTACGTAATCGGCTTAAAAGTTATGCTGACGCGCAAAGATATTGAAAAAAGAGAAGATAAGTTCCTTGTCTCCTATGCTATGCACAGTAAAGATACAAGGGGAAGGAAGCACCTTGAGGCAGAGCCAAAACACAGGTCCTGTTACCAGAGAGACAGGGATAGGATCATACATAGCGCCGCATTTCGTAAACTCGAATACAAGACACAAGTTTTTGTTAATCACGAAGGCGATTATTACAGGACAAGACTTACTCATACACTGGAGGTCAGCCAGATCGCAAGGTCTGTTGCCAGGATTATGGCCTTAAACGAGGACTTGGTAGAAGCTATAGCCCTTTCTCATGACATAGGCCACCCGCCGTTTGGCCACGCAGGTGAAGAAACTCTTGGGATTTTAATGAAAGACCGGGGCGGTTTTGACCATAACCTGCAAGGCCTCAGGGTAGTGGATGAGCTTGAACAAAGATATCCGAATTTTACAGGCCTGAACCTTACATGGGAGGTCAGGGAAGGGATCAACAAGCATACTACAATGTTTGACAAGGCCGAGAGACTTGTGGAATTGGAACCCGAACTATCGCCTACGCTTGAAACTCAGGTCGTAGACGCGGCAGACGAAATAGCTTATGACAATCACGATATAGACGACGGCCTTACTTCCGGGCTTATAGGCGAACAGCAATTATCCAGATTGGAATTATGGCAGGATGCCAGCGCTGAAGTAAAAAAACAGTATACTGGCTTATCTGACAAGATAAGAAGATACCAGATTATCCGATCTTTGATAGACAGGCAGATAAAAGATCTGGTAGGGGCTTCTGAAAAAAATATCAAGGTAAAGGAGATAAAGAGCGTATCCGATGTGAGAAAGCGCGGGGAAAAACTTATAGCATTTTCGGAAGAGATGAAGGCCAAGCGCGCGGGGTTTAGAAAATTCCTCATGGAAAATCTCTATAAAAATTACAGGGTGATACGGATGTCGGACAAGGCCAGGAGGTTTATTACGGACCTTTTTAACGTATATATGGAAAAACCCGAACAAATCCCGCCCTCTGATCAAAAAAGAATAAAAAAACACGAAACCCACAGGGTTGTCTGTGACTATATAGCGGGAATGACGGATAGATTCGCCCTGGATGAGTATAAAAAATTATTTGACCCTTATGAGCGAGTATAACGAAAAAGAGAAAAAAGAGTTTTTGCTGAAATTCTGTAACTCCAGCTCCATGGTTGCCCTTAAGCATCTTCTTTCAGAAATCATGCGCGACAAAAAGATGCAATGCCTTTTTCTCGATGAGAAGTGCGGAGCCATAAAAAATAATCAAAAGAAGCACAGGGACTTAACGGATTTATTAAGACGTGATCCGCCGACAGATATACAGGTCTTTACCTGTTCGTGCGGAAAACAATGTTTAGTTATACCGATACAACAAGGAGATAATGTCTATGGATACGCGATCGCCCTGCACCTAAAAAAGGCCTTAGATAAAACTAATATCGCATTTATGAAAATTTTTATAAACACGGCTCTAAAGGATTTCCAAAAAGAACAGGAGCTCACCAAGCTTTATGACACAATAAGGCCCAGGGCGATAGCGCTCTCAACCATTCACACTATCCATAGGCTGCTTTCTTCAACACTAAACATGAATGAGTTGATTGAAAGGATGGCAAGGTTGTCACTGCAGGTAATGAGATGTAAGCATTGTTCCATCATGCTCATTAGTGACTCAGGAAAGCACCTTGAGCCAAAGGCCGTTATGGACTTGAATAATAATAAAAAACACACGTATCAGCATAGAAAAATAAAGATAGGGTCAGGAGCGACAGGGAAGGTAGCGAAAACCGGAAAAGCGCATATATCACGCAACTTTATATGTGTCCCTCTTATAGAAGAAGATATAATGGGCGTGATATGCGCAAAGCAAAAAACAAACAAAGCGCCTTTTAGTAACTTTGACCTTGAAATTCTATTAACGCTTGCGGAACAGGCGGTAATTGCCATAAGAAACGCCCAGCTCTATGAGGAACAGGAAAAGGCCTCATACGGAAGCATTAAATCATTGTCTGTGCTTTTGGACTCAAAATCCCCGAACATGTATACGCACTCTGAGAGGTTTGTAAAGATTGTCCTTGCGATCGCGGAAGAGATGAGGCTGCCGAGAGAAGAAATAAAGGCCTTGCATTATGCGGCTCTTCTTCCTGATACAGGCAAATTCGGCATACCCGATGAAATACTGAAAAAACCCGGCGGATTATCGCGTAAAGAATACGCGATTATAAAAAAACAGCACCTTGAAAGTTTGAAAATATTACAGCCTCTTGAGTTTCTTAAGCCCGCTATGCCGATAATAATACATCATCATGAAAGATATGACGGCGCAGGTTACCCGAACGGATTAAAAGGCAAACAGATTCCTATGGGGGCCAGGATCATGGCTGTGGCTGAGGCATTTGAGGCAATGGTATCCGCAAGGCCGTATAAGGACAAAAGGAGAACAATATCGCAAGCCATAAAAGAGATAGAAAATAATAAGGGTTCGCAATTTGATCCTGAGGTGGTTAGTTCGTTTGTCTTGGCGTTAAAAAAGATGGACCTAAAGAAACTTTTTTGCGAGCTTTTGGTGTAGATATGAAAGAGATACTCAAAAACGAGGTTATGAAAAAAATAGTGCTTTTTTTTAACGAGAACCAGCATTCTATTGATACGGCCAAGGGGATATCTGTATGGATTGGGTGTGATTCAAATAAGGTCCAGAGGTCTCTGGATAAACTGGTTAAAAAAGGAATATTGATAAATCATAAGACAGTTTCGACAGACGCTTACTCGTATACTACAGAAAGGGACATCATAAAAAAGATAGAGAAGTACATAAAAACATTGGCCTGACAAATGAGGTAATCTAACTTATGGGAGCAAAGCTTCAGGGAAAACAGGAAAAAGACCTTTTTGAGCAATTTCAGGGAACAGAAAGAAAAGTAGCCAAAAAAACGAGGCTTTTGATACCTCGGATAAAAGACAGCATCGCGATATCTTACGAAAATACCGTATTTCTCTTGATAGGTTCCTTGATGCTCTGTATTATATGCTTTACCTTGGGCGTGGAAAAAGGCAGGCGGGATTTAGCGCAAACAAGGCCTATCAAAAGGATTGCTATTGCCGAGATAGGCACAGAACAGAGACCCTTGGGCCTCACTCAAGACAAAGAACAAGTCTCGAAGCGCCAGGCAGTAGTCGTAGATAAGGCAAATACTAAAACAGGAGCCTATGTTATACAGGTAGCGGCTTTTAAAGATAAAGAACCGGCAGAGCGCGCGCTGGGAAAACTGCGCGGAGAAGGATACAGCGCGGATGTAAGAAAATCAGGGGAATATTATCAGCTTTATGTGGGAGGCTTTAATAAAAAATCAGACGCGGAACGTCTTAAGCAAAAACTTCAAAGCAGCTACGCTGACTGCTATATTAAGAAACTATAACCAGCCGTAAGAGGAGGTAATAGATGTCGCAGCACCCTAGTTTAAAAAGTTCGAAAGTAGGCAATAAGATAAGGTCTGTCCTTAAGAGATACGAAAGGTTTTTTGCCTTGAGGGCCAAGGACATACTAAAAGAAGATTCTTCAGTGTTTGGTATGCCCAAGCTGAAGATAGTAAGGACAAAGATAAAGAAAGAAAAGGCCGCGGAGAAACCTGAAGAGGGCGCAGTAGCTGCCGGAGCGGAAGGATCTCCCACGGCCCCGCCTAAAGAAGCTGCTCCAAAGGCTGAGAAAAAAGCGGAAAAGAAGAAATAACGGCATGAAGCAAATTGAATGGGGCCGGAAGGAGCTAAAAATGAATTATATTACTAAAGGTATGTGTATTTTTGTTGGTGTTTTATTCTTTTTGCCTGCCATTTGTCTTTCGCGGGAAGGTTACGAAGAATTGTCAAAAATAGGCTTTGTAAAAAGCAACGGGGCCAATGTCAGGGCCGGTGACAATGTAAATTTTACAAGCCTATGCAGGCTGGAAGATGGCGATCCTGTTAAAGTCGTTGGAAAGCGCTATAGTTGGTATAAGATTATCCTGCCGAGAAAGGCCTATGTGTACATAAAAATGGATTTCGTAGAATCCCCTTCCAAAAAAGGGGAGGCTGAGATAAACGCGATGCGCGTAAATCTCAGGGCAGGTCCTGACACAAGCTACGCTATCCTCGGACAGATCTCGAAACCTGAAAAGATACGGATTGCGGGAGAAGAAAACGGTTGGTACAAGATAATTCCGCCTGAAGGCGTAACTGGCTGGATACATTCGAGCCAGCTTAGATTTTCAATAGAAGAATCCGCGCCTGAGCAAAAAGAAAAGACTATCATCCAAGCCGAAGAAAAAGGCAAAAGCACAAGGCTTATGTTGAATAAAAAAGAACCCCAGGGCAATCTAACCTTTTCCACGCAGGGCAAATAATGAAATTAGCAATAAGCCTGGCTCTCTTTTTTTTAGCCGTTATAATACATGAATATTCGCATGGGTGGGTAGCATGGAAGCTCGGCGACCCTACCGCAAAAATGGCAGGCCGGCTTACGTTGAACCCCATAGCCCATATTGACCCCATAGGAACGATATTTCTTCCTCTAATTCTGCTGATAACACATTCTCCTGTTTTGTTTGGATGGGCAAAGCCTGTCCCTGTAGATTTTCAGAACCTTAACAACCCTAAAAAGGACATGGTATGGGTGGGATTGGCGGGGCCGGGCGCTAATATCATATTTGCCGTTATTCTATCCTTGATACTTAAGGTTGCAAATTTCCTTGGAAACCCATTGCTTCTGGTTGTTATAAGCTCGGCTATAATAATAAATCTGATGCTAGCTGTATTCAATATATTGCCAATTCCGCCTTTGGATGGCTCAAGAGTCGTAATGGGGCTTCTGCCAAGAGAACTTAGCATGCAGTACGCAAAAATAGAACCTTACGGCCTCATTATATTATTCGGCTTACTTTACATGGGTTTCATAGGAAGCTTTATATGGCCTATTGTTATGATTATAGCAAGTTTATTGGGAGTGAGCCTATGAAAAGACTCTGCGTGAATCTTGGCGATCGGAGTTATGATATAATAGTCTGCGGCAATGATATAGCCAGGCTGGGCAGGATCATAAAACAGTTAAAGATAGGCAAAGACGCTATAATTATTACAAATGCCGGCATAAAAAGACTTCTAGGCGATAGGGTCAAAAAAACGCTTTTATCCTCCGGCTTTAGCGTAAAGTTTCAAATAGTGCCTGACAGCGAAAAGGCAAAATCAGAAAAACACTGCGCGAGGCTTTTAAATAATATAGCGAGATTTGACGGATTGCGGCGCAGGGTATTTATAATAGCGCTCGGAGGCGGGGTGGTAGGGGACCTGGCGGGATTTGTTGCCAGCATATACAAAAGGGGCGTTCCTTACCTACAGGTTCCAACCACGCTCTTGGCGCAGGTAGACTCGTCTATCGGCGGGAAAGTAGCCATAGACCTTGGAGTAGGGAAAAATCTCGCGGGTTCATTCTATCAGCCGCGTCTTGTCTTTAGTGATGTATCGATCCTTAAGACCTTGCCGGAGAAGGAGTTGATATCAGGCATAGCGGAAATAATAAAATACGGGATTATAAAATCCCCCGGTCTTTTTTCTTTTCTTGAAAAAAATCTGAAGAAGATTTTAAGGCGTGATGCCAATACATTAAAGCGTATAGTATATGAAAGCGGTTCTATTAAGGCCAGCATTGTCGAGAAAGACGAGCGCGATAATAAGGATATGCGCGTGATACTGAATCTTGGCCACACAATAGGCCATGCCATAGAAACAGCGGCTGGGTATAACAAGGCATATGGCCACGGCCAGGCAATAGCATTGGGGATGCTTGCGGCCTCATATATATCGATGCGGCTAAAATTGCTGAAAGAGGCGGACTATTCAAGGATAAAGGCCCTTATAAAAGATTCTGGCCTTCCGACTGTTTTAAAAGGCCTGAAAGTAAAGGACATAATTGCCGCTCAGGAACACGACAAAAAATTCATACGCGGCAGGAATAGATTCGTGCTGCCGGTTCGAATAGGAAAAACCATGATAAAAGAAAACATCCCCGAGTCACTGATAAAAGAATCGATCAAAAGCCTTTTATGGACCTAAAAAAAGATAAGCCGCGCCTTAAAAAGCTTAAATACATTGAAAAAGCAATAGGGTATCGATTCAGAAATAAATCTCTTCTTAACCAGGCGCTGACACATAAATCCTATGCCAACGAAAGATATAAATCTAAAAGCGGAGACAATGAGAGGTTGGAATTTTTGGGAGATTCTGTGCTGGGGGCGGTAATAAGCAGTGTACTTTACAGAGATTATCCAGATAAAGACGAGGGCATCCTTACTAAATTTAAGTCACAACTTGTCAGTGGCTCGACTCTTGGCAGGATGGCAAAAGAGCTTAGGATTGGGGAGTATCTACTGCTTGGAAAGGGAGAAGAGGCGTCTGGAGGCGGAAAACACGCTTCTAATCTATTATGCGCGCTGGAGGCGCTGATAGGTGCGGTATATTTAGACGGCAACCTTAAGTCAGCGGCCAAATTTATCAATAGGATATTTGAGCATGAACTCCAGCTTGTAAAAGAAGGAAAGGGCTCCAAGGATTACAAATCTGTGTTTCAGCAGATAGCCCTGAAGGTATTCAAGGCTATTCCGTATTATAAGATAATATCCGAAATAGGCCCTGACCATAAAAAACATTTTATCGTAGAGGTTATAATAATAGGGAAGAGGTTTGGGGTAGGTTCAGGCCCTAATAAGAAAACCGCGGAACAGGCAGCAGCTAAAGAGGCCATATCTGCCATAGAAACAGATCAAAGTCAAAGCTCACTTCAGGTCTAGGACGATATTTTCTCCGTCGTCTTTTTCAATTTTCACAAAATCTTTTGCTATTAGAGCAACTTGCCCGTTTAAAAGCAAATCACCTTCTCTGACTATTTTGTTATTGATGATAGCCCATTTATCCTCAGGGCCATAGACTATACCGTTCAGTTCAATCACATTTCTTACATTGACGCCGGAAATAGGCTGTTTTTTTTCAGAAAGGCCAAAGACAGGCAAGGATGCTTCTGATTTTATATTGCTTATGGCAGGGCCGTATTTACCGCCAGATCTCGACATTTGCCTATACAGGGTAATTGAACCCAAGAGAGAGATTGTTACAACCAGTGAAGCAACTACAACAATAGTCCATTTGACTTCAGAACCGGCCTGCTGTGGTTTTTCAGGAGAAACCTCTTTACTCAATGTATATGCGGCCGCAATCTTATTTTTTACCTCAAATTCTTTCCTGGCCTTCTTAATCGCGTCGTTAATTATACTCATTAATGCCCTTATTCTGTAAATATACCTTCGATTTCCCTCGCAGATCTCTTTACGATGTCAGCTCCTATTAGTTTCTTATCTGCCGCAAAACCTGCCAAAAGGGCCTTGTCGCATAGGATATTTATCAATCTCGGCACACCGTTGGAAAACCTGCGTATTGTCTCAAGGGCCCCTGCTGTAAAAAAATCTCTTCCTTCTGACCCGGCTATATTCAGTCTGTGACAGATATAGGCCCCTATCTCATCCCTGTCAAGCGGTAAGATATGGTACCTGATAGCTATTCTCTGTCGTAGCTGAGCTAGTTCCCTTGAGGCAAGTTTTTCCTTGAGTTCGGGCTGGCCCACAAGAATTATCTGGAGAAGTTTTTCCTTTTCTGTCTCAAGATTGGAGAGGAGCCGTATCTGTTCCAAGAGAGAAGGCTTCAGGTTCTGCGCTTCATCAATGATGAGAACCGTGTTGTTGTTGTGCTTTAATTGTTCAAGCAAAAACCTATTGAGTTCGTTGAACATCGTAATCTTGCGTTTATTTTTGAGATTAATCCCAAAATCAGTAACAATGGCTTCAAGAAGCTGGATCTCTGATAGATTGGAATTTAATATAAAAGCGGTTTTTGTGTGTTCGTCGAAAGTGTTTAGAAGGGCTTTGGATATAGTAGTCTTGCCTGTGCCGATCTCTCCGGTTATCTCCAAAAAACCCATACGCTCTTCAATGCCGTACTGCATGTGAGAGATAGCCTCTCTATGTCTTCTACTTAGGTATAGAAAGTTAGGGTCTGATGTAACGCTGAACGGTTTTTCTTTTAACCCGTAGTATTCAAGGTACATAACACTAAAAATTATAACACCTTTATAGTTAACTATCAAAGAAAATCGCTCAAAGAAAATCGCTCAAAGGAGATTTTACTTGAATTAAAGTTGTTTCTCGTTTATAATAATTATGGTAACAAGAAAGAGAATTTGCAAGGAGGAGACGTATGTGGAGCGGAATAAATCGGAGAAAATTTCCAAGGGCAAACTACCCTTGTATTATTACTGTAAAAAGGAAGGATCAGTCGGATAGCATATCAACCACGACCGAAAACATAGGGGTAGGCGGTATATGCGTTATGCTGCCAAAGGATCTTGGGATCTTTGCGCCGGTAGAGATACAGCTGGATATATTGGATAGCCAGCCTTTGATTAAATGCGATGGTGCCATTGTTTGGATAGTTGCAAAAAAAACAGATGAAGATAAAATATACGATACAGGCATAGAGTTCACTAATCTACAGAGAAAAGACACCATGCGCATAAATGATGTAGTAGAAAAGGTTCTTAGCGCTAAATAGCTTTTGACAAGGTGCAGGTTATCTTATGAGCATTGAAAGAAGAGTGTTTGAGAGATCAGCTTTTCCAACACCTATACGCTACAGGCAAAAGGGCAGCCAGGCCTTTTTCAACACCCTTGGTAGGGATATAAGCAATACCGGCATTGGTTTTATCTCAAATGAGTTTTTTCCCACGTCAACTCAGCTGATTTTTGAAACCCAGCATCCTGAAAGCCATGATTTCATCAAGGCAGTGGCAGAGGTAGTATGGGTCTCGAAACATCCTCATTCAGAACGTTTTTCAGTGGGCGCAAGATTCCTGGGCCCTCCATTACCAATCAATTGACCCATCTCCCAAAAGGCCTTTTCGCCTAATAAAATACGGCACATAAACCCGCTTAACTTGATAGTATAGGAATTTCCTTTTTGTAGGCACACATTAGTAGGGGACCCTTAAGGGTCCCCTACTAATGGGCTTAACTTGACAAAACAGATATCAAGATGTATACTTCTTAACACTATGTCACAAAGTAAGCGCAGTCACAGCATTAATAAGGTTGTAGCCCTCTTGAGCGTATTTGATAAAGATAAAAGATACGGACCAGAGGCATATTCTTTTGTAATGGCCGCTCTTGGGTTTACGACAAAAAAACTCGGAAAAAAAGGGCATGTAACAGGAGGAGAACTTCTGGACGGAATCAAGGAATACGCCCTTTCAGAATTTGGCCCGATGACAAGGACAGTTCTGGAGCACTGGGGTATTAAAAGGACCGATGATTTCGGTGAGATAGTCTTTAACATGATAGATGCCGGGGTATTAGGCAAGACAGAAAAAGACACAAAAAAAGATTTTGCAAACAGGTTTGATTTTAAGGATGCGTTCGATAAAGGCTGCAAATATAAGATTTATTAGTTCCCTCCCTAAACAGTATCCTCAAAAAATACGGCTATTAATCGCCAAAATTGCAAAATTTTTCTTGTTTTTGCGCGGAATTTGTATTAGAATAATAGACAAGATGAGAAAAATTTTATGTATTTTTTTGTTTTTCCTGCTTGCGTGCCAAATATCTGTTTTCTCCGGAGAGACAGAGATAAACTCCAGCGTTTTTAGCGTTGCTCCTGACCAGGATTTTTTTATAATAGGATCCGGGGAAAAGGATGGCATAGAGATGGGAGACGTCCTCATTGTCTATAGAGACGGTGAGAAGATAGCCGAGGCATATATTATAGAAGTCAGGGGCGCTGTTGCCGCGGCCGAGATACTGAATGTCGAAAACAATCAAAAGATTCAAGAGAATGACGATATAATAGTTGTTAAAAATCCTGAAGTATCTTCAAAAAGGGAAAAGACATTGTCAAAAAGGCCTAACTCCAGATGGACAAACTTGTTAGGGGCGAGAGACCCCGGACCTGCAGTCAAAGGTTTTCCCCAAAAAGAGATAAAGGGTGTGTCGCGCGTTTCATCCGAGGGCATTGTTCAAGGCAATATCATAACTATGGATATACAAAGCACAAAAAACTCTGTCTTTTCCTATGCGGCCACGGTCTTAAGAGAAAATGGCTTTTCTATAGTTTTTTCGAATAGGCGAGACGGCCTGATGATTGCCAACAAGCCAATAGAGCTATCTCTCTTAAGGGAGTTGTGGGCTGATGCCAAGGCCGCGATAGGGCATAATCTTGTTGTTTCGTTAGACATAAAAGATAACGGTAATTCATCCGTATTGGCGGCGTCACTGTTCAAGGAGCATTTTCAGAAAGGGAAATACGTAAAACAAGCCGTAAGCGAAGGTTCGAAATATTATACTGATGCGATTGACGTGGTTTCAAAAATAAAAGAACGCTCGGAACATTGAAAAAGACAAGAAACGCTCACCAATTATTAAATATATACAATTTGTTATTTAAAAGGTTCGGGCCAAGACACTGGTGGCCGGGCAATACGAAACTGGAGATAATAGTAGGCGCTATACTTACGCAGAACACCGCGTGGGTCAATGTTGAGAAGGCCATTTTTAACTTAAAAAAAAGAAAGGTTTTGAACGTACGCCGGCTTTTGAGTATCTCCGAAGATAAACTTTCGGAACTCATAAGGCCCGCGGGGTATTTTAATGTTAAAGCCGGGAGACTGAAAAATTTTTTGAATTTCCTGAGAACGTCGTACGGCGGCAGCATTAACAAGATGTTCAAGACAGAAACAGAGAGGCTAAGAAGGGAGTTATTGAGTTTAAATGGCATCGGTCCTGAGACAGCTGACAGCATATTGCTGTATGCCGGGAACAGGCCCGTGTTTGTGGTCGACGCCTATACAAAAAGGGTCTTTTTAAGGCATGGGTTTATAAGCAGTGATGCCACTTATGACGACCTGCAGTCATTGTTTATGAAAAACCTATTGCCGGAAGAGAAATTATTCAACGAATTCCACGCGTTGATAGTCGAGCTTGGTAAGAATATATGCAGATCAAAAAAACCATTGTGCGATAAATGCCCGATACGGAGGATAAAAAATGGCTGAAGAAACAACCAAACAGGGTTTAACTGGAAAACCGGCTAATTGCATGAAATGCAACAAGCGCCTTAAAAGGAAAACCTGGTATTACAGAAACGGCGGTTATTATTGCGGAAAGAGATGCTGGGAACTGGCTTCCAAGGCGGCATCCAAGAAAAAGGAATCCTGAAAATCATGATACAGGAGCGCCGTAAACACTTACGGGCAAAAAAACACCTTCCTTTAAAGATAGCGGATAAGGCCTTTGACGTTATTACCGAGACCGTGGATATCAGCCCGGCCGGCATATACTGCAGGATTACGCGTCTATTGCCGGTGATGTCAAAGGTAGAGGTAATAATGCTGGTTCCTGTAAAAGGCAACGGAAAACATACCAAAAAAATTAGGGCCAAAGGCGTGGTTGTAAGAACAGAGCCTGTAATACTTAAAGATGCTGACAAGGCCCACTATAACGTGGCCATTTTCTTTACTGATATGTCCAAGAGGGACCAGCAAGCAGTTGAGGCCTATATAGATTCAGGAAATATAAACCAGGCAGAATTGCAGATAACAGGCTGATATATGGAGATAAAGGTCGTAAAGATTGAAAAGCCAGTTGATGCGAATATAATAATAGGCCAGTCGCATTTTATAAAGACCGTGGAGGACGTATACGAAGCCATGGTCAACACCGTACCCGGCGTAAAATTCGGCCTTGCCTTTTGCGAGGCCTCTGGCCCATGTCTGATAAGATCCGAAGGAACAGATGACGCGCTGAAGAAGCTTGCTGAAAAAAATGCCCTTGCGATAAGCGCCGGCCATTCATTTATAATTATCATGGGAAACGCGTATCCCGTAAATGTGCTCAAGGCGTTAAGGGATGTGCCTGAGGTCTGCTCTATCTATTGCGCGACTGCCAATGAGACACAGGTTATTGTCGCTGATACTGAACAGGGAAGATGTATATTGGGCGTAATTGACGGCGCCAGGCCGGAAGGGATAGAAGGCCAGGCAGATATCCGTAAACGAAAAAAATTCCTAAGAGATATAGGTTATAAGTTTTAGCTATGGGAAAGGCGAAAAGGCCTAAAAAAGTAAAATTAATAATCGGGTTGCTGGCAAAGAACAAAAAGCTCCTCAATGAAATCGAGGAGCTTTTCGTTAAGGATTTTGGGGAGATAGATTATAGAGGAGGAGACCTCTTATTTACGCATACCGAATACTATAAGCAAGAAATGGGGTACCCGCTTAAGCGAAGGTTTGTCTCTTTTAAAAAACTCATCTCTCCGGGGCATATTGCGGACATCAAGATAATAACCAATGGGCTTGAAGAAAAATTTTCAACCAGAAAAGGCGCTGTAACAAAGCGCGCCATCAATATAGATCCTGGATATGTGTCTGATTCAAAGCTCGTGCTTGCTACAACAAAAGACTATTTTCACAGGATTTACTTAAAGAAAGGTATCTACGCAGAGGTTACTCTTGCTTGGCAGAACAACGGCTTCAGGCCTTTTGAGTGGACATACCCTGATTACAGAACACCGGAATACCTAGAGATTTTGAACGACATAAGAAACTCTTACATGAATGAAAGAAATCAGCTTGCAAGATAAAGCCAAATCATATTCAAGACAAAAACATCGCCTTGCGATAACAAGTCTTGTGCTGCCGCCTGTTATTTTATTTACCTTTCTTATATTAGGCCTGCCGTCATATTTTAAGGGTGTCGCTCTATCCATGGCTCCTAATTCCTACGTCAGCCTTACGATCTTCTTTGTCTTTGTAGGTACCGCGTACTATATGGTTAACCTGCCATTAGGGTATTACTCGGGATTTCTTCTGGAGCGCAAGTATAATCTATCAAATCAGACGGCCAAAGACTGGTTTAAAAGAGAGATAAAGAAAATGGCCTTGTCTTTTTTTATTAGTCTACCCATTATACTCTTAGTTTATGTATTTATGAGGTATTGGCCGCCGCAATGGTGGTTATTCACGGCGATATCGTGGTTTTCTATTTCAGTGATCCTGACAAAGTTCGCGCCTTTACTTATCGTACCGCTCTTTTATAAATACTCTCCTATAAAGCGCCCTGCCTTAAAGGACAAGTTGACTAGACTAGCCTTGAAGGCGGGTTTCAGCGCGGAAGGTGTGTATGAAATAAATATAAGCAGAGATACGAAAAAGGCCAATGCCGCGGTTATGGGCATGGGAAAGCAGAAGAGGATAGTCTTATGCGATACGTTACTTCAGAGCTTTTCAGAACCTGAGATCGAGACTGTCATGGCCCACGAACTGGGCCATCATAAGAAACAGCATAGCCTTAAGCTGGTCATTTTCGAGGGCATCTTCATACTGATCACTTTTTTTATAACTAATATCCTGTTTTTAGAGTTTCATGGGATTTTTTGGCCCACCCTGTTCTTCTATGATTTTGAATCATTTGTCTTCATTTACGCGATTATCGCGACGCTTAATATAGCAACACAGCCTTTATATAACGCGTTTTCGAGAAAGCTTGAAAAAGACGCGGACCAGTTTGCGCTTGAGATCACAGGGGACAAAGATACCTTTATATCCGCCATGAAAAAACTCGCTGGCCAGAACCTGGCAGACATTGCTCCCTGCAAGTTCTATGAGATAATCTTATACAGTCATCCGCCAATATCAAGGAGGATATCCTTTGCAGAATCATTCGGAAACAAGAAGTAAGGTATATCTTAAAAGGATCGATGATTGGACATCCGAGGCCGAGATAAATAAAGCCCTTTTATCAATATGGCAAAAGATAGACACGGATGGACTTATTAAAAAGGATGATTTTTTAGGCATCAAGCTGACATTCGGAGAGGAGGGGACATCCGGGTATATAAAATCAAATTGGCTGCAGGGCCTTATAAGCTCACTAAGGCAAAAAACAGAGAACCTTTTTATAATAGAGACAAATACGCTTTACAGGGAGAAGAGATCGAACGCGGTTGGCCATTTGCATGTTGCTCATGCTCATGGATACGGGATTGAGCAAGTTGGCATACCGGTGATAATAGCCGATGGGCTCCATGGCAGAAACAGCCATAATATAAACATAGCGGCTGAGCATTTTGAAAACGTCAAGCTCGCAAAGGCTGTATGCGAGACTGATTTTCTGCTATCTCTCTCGCATGTAACAGGCCATTGTCAAATAGGCTTGGCAGCTACACTGAAGAACCTCGGGATGGGATGCGCGGCGCGGGTCGGAAAGTTAGCCCAGCACTCCAGGACATTGCCCGAGATAACAACAGCCAAGTGCATCGGCTGCGGCGCCTGCATGAAGATATGTCCGGCAAATGCTATAGGTATTAAAAAGAAAAAGGCTATCCTTGTTAAGGAAAGATGCATTGGCTGCGGTGAGTGCGCGATAATTTGCAAGTCCGGCGGCGTAGAGATTAAATATGATGAAAACGTTGTAAAACTACAGGAAAAGATGGTAGAATATGCCTTGGGAGTAAAAAATGCCTTGAACTCAAGGCTGGCTTGCATGAATCTTTTATATAATGTGACTAAAAATTGTGACTGCATGTCAAATGCTGAACCGTCTATTGCGCCTGACATTGGCGTTGTGGGCAGCGTAGATCCCGTAGCAATAGATAAGGCTGCGCTGGATCTTATAGGAAAACAAGCCTTCGAGAGGATATACCCGGAAATTGATCTGGAAGCCCAGATAAGGTACGCGGAGAAAATAAAATTAGGGTCTTCTGATTATGAAATCATAGAGATATAGCCATGTATCTGATATATGCGTTAGCGCTAATCCTGCTTCTGGCAATATTACTGCTTCTCCTTGCAGAGGAGAGGAGATTACAAAAAAATATTACTCACGGATTGGCAAGCAAATTCTGGGTATTGAGAGAAAAAAGGCGTTTTATAAGGTTTAATGAAGAGCTGAAGATACGTTATAGCCTGGCGCATAGACCCCCAGTTTTTCATGATTCAAAGACATCAAACGTATCAAGAAAAGGACTTTGTGTAATAACCTATGAAAAACTTAAAAAAAATATGGACATGGTCCTGGAAATAGATATGCAGAGTTTTTCAAGGCCGATACAACTGATGGCTCGGGTCATGTGGGCAAAGGAACTGCCATCTTCGGATGACAAAGGAAGGCGCCTTTTCTACACAGGCGTAAAATTTTCCAGAATAAGCCCTGAGTATGAAGCAATGCTTTTGACACACCTTAACAGTTTAAAACCATATTGAGACAAAACGCTCTTATGGAAATATCCCTAATAGGCACTGGAACAGGAACCCCATCTTTACGCAGGAGCCCGGCGTGCATCCTGTTCAGGCTTGGTAATAAAAATGCGGTCTTTGACAGCGGGCCTGGCGCGCTTAAAAGTCTTTTATGCGCCGGCGTGGATCATCTCACTATAGACCTCGTCTTCTACACGCACATGCACCTTGATCATATTTCAGATTTTTCCGCGATATTATTTGCCGCAAAGATACCCCCTAAAACAAGAAAAAGGCCTCTCAGTGTTTACGGCCCATCCGGCTTAAAGGCGTATCATGAAAAGATAACAGGGCTCTATGGGGATACGATCTCCGCGGATTCCTACAAACTCTATCTGGAAGAAATAGAAAATAAAAATATAGCTATTGATGGCTTCAGGATTTTAACTAGGACCCTGGAGCATCATGGCGGAGGCATGGGCTATAGGGTGACCTCGCCTGGCGGCAAGGTAGTTGTGTATACCGGGGATACGGATTATTGCAAAGCAGCTGTCGAGCTTTCTAAAGAAGCCGACATTTTAATAGCAGAGTGCTCCTTCCCCGATGAAATTAAAATGAAAGGCCACTTGACACCTTCAGGCGCTGCCAGGCTTGCCAGCGAAGCAGATGTTAAAAAACTTGTTCTCGCGCATATGTACCCTGTCTGCGACGACTATGATTTAATCTCGGCCTGCAAAGAGTCGTTCGGAGGAGAGGTTGTCAGGGGAGAAGATCTGATGCGGTTTGAGTTAAAATAAGAGGGGCGGTTATGATAGAAGAAAGAAGAAAATATATCAGGATGGACGCGAAGATCGATTTTACTTACAAAATAAGGCATGCATCAGGCCTTTCAAAAAAGGCCGTAACTAAAAATATAAGCCCGGGCGGGATAAGGGCCTTGATGGATAGTTTTATTAAGAAAGGTGACTGGCTCAAGTTAAGCATAAGCTTGCCATCCGTAAAAAGCCCCATATCCGCGATAGGAAAGGTAATATGGACAGCTGATGAGAAAACTGGTAAAATAGATGTAGGCGTTAAATTTGAAGAGATATCGCCAGAGATGAAAAATAAGTTTCTTGAATATATATGCGAACTCATGTTTTCCGAGTTGGAAAGGTTAAGGTTATGACATGGTTTCTTTCGAAGACTTTAAGAAGATAAGCATGAAAATAGCAAAGATAAAAGAGGTCAAGGAACATCCAAACGCGGATAGGCTATACTTGCTAAAGATAGATGTAGGGGGCGAGGAAAGAGACGTAGTTGCCGGCATAAAAAAGGCTTATAAACCAGAAGAGCTTGAGGGCAGACTTGTAGTTGTAGTGGACAATCTTCAGCCAGCTATGATCAGGGGCATTGAGAGCAATGGTATGGTGCTCGCTGTCCAAGACGGCGATATTTTGTCTATTCTGAGTCCGGACAAGAATATCTCTCCCGGGTCAATAGTTAAATGACCCCTCGGGGAGTTTTTTCACATAACGAGGGGGCATCCTGAGCGAAGCGAAGGATCTCTATAGATCCTTAACAATCGAAAGTCTGTATAAACATGGTTATCGGCCTTACTGGCGCCAACGCCTCTGGAAAAGGCGAAGTAGCGCAATACCTGCGATCAAGGGATTTTATTTACCATTCGCTCTCTGATATACTGAGAGAGGAGAGTAAAAAAATGGGCATAGAGCCCCAGCGGGAAAATCTTATAAGGCTGGGAAACCAGTTGAGAAAGCAGGAAGGCCCGGCGGTCCTCGCGCTCCGCATCATAGAAAAACTTTCAGAAAACAAAAATCATATCGTGGATTCAATAAGGAACCCCGCGGAGGTTGAGGCGCTTAGAGGTGTCAAAGGTTTTTTGCTGTTCGGCATTGACGCGCCTGTAGAGGTCAGGTTCAGGAGGGGCTTGAAACGAAGCAGGCCAGGCGATGCCCTGACCCTGGAAGATTTTATAAAAAAAGAAGGGGAAGAAAATATACCCAATGCCGAAAATCAGCAGTTAAAAAAATGCCTTGAAATGTCCGATACGGTTATTGTAAACAACTCCTCCTTTGAGGAGTTATATAAAAAAATAGATGAGACGCTTGAAAAAAATAAATCACGATAGATGTTTGAGGTCTAAAGAGGCAAAAAGACCTGATTGGGACGAATATTTTTTAAAGATGGCGTATCTTGTGGCAGAGCGCTCCACGTGCATGAGGCATCACGTAGGGGCCGTGATAGCGAGGAATAAGCGCATTCTGACAACAGGTTATAACGGGGCGGCAAGCGGGATAAAAGATTGCCTACAGCTTGGCTGCATGAGAAACGAAAAGGGGATACCGTCAGGAGAGAGGCATGAGATATGCCGCGCGATTCACGCTGAACAGAATGCTATAATACAGGCTGGTCTGCACGGCATAAATATAGCTGATAGCACTGTCTACTGCACTCATTCGCCCTGCATATTGTGCGCAAAGATGCTTACGAACTGCAAGATCAGAAAATTTGTAACCAGCGGATTTTATGCCGATAAAAATTTCCGGCCGCTTTTCAAAGAAGCCGGCATAGAATATAAAACCATAAAACGGCCAAGACTGATAATAACAAATATGGAGTAACCCATGAGAGAAAAAAGAAAATTCATACGTTTTGATATTTCATTAAAGGTAAACTACACTCTTCAGAGAGAACCAAAAATAGAAAAGACCGGAATTACCAGGGATGTGAGCGCAGGCGGTATTCAGCTTTTAACCGAGGAGAAACTTGATGTAGGGGATAAGGTAGAGCTTAAATTCTTTATCCCAGAGGCATTAAACCCGGCTCATCTTGGCGGTATAGTCTTATGGTCAAAAGAAGTATCTACGGCTAAAAAACCATCTTATAGCGCCGGCATAGAATTCAGGGATATAGAGGAAGATAATAAAAATACCTTTTTAAAGTTCCTATGCGATTTAATGTACAGAAAAATAGGGAAGACAGAAGAAGAGAGGTAATAATGGGAGATATTGAGAGAAGGATCGCGGACGACTTAAGGAATTCTATAAAGAAAAAAGACGCGCTGCGAACATCAACCTTACGCATGATCATTGCCTCTATCCAGAATCTTTTGATAGAAAAAAAGGCGGAAGAACTGAAGGATGTCGACGTTCTGAAGATTTTAGCCAGTCAGGTAAAACAACACCAGGATTCCATAGAGAGTTTCAAGAAGGGCAATAGGCAGGATCTTGTTGAAAAAGAGACAAAAGAACTTGAGATACTAAAATCTTACATGCCTGAAGAAATCGGCGAAGGAGAAATAAAAAAGATAGTCCAGAAGGTAATGTCAGATACAGGCGCGTGTTCCAAGTCAGACTTTGGCAGTGTCATGAAGGCGGTCATGCAGGAACTAGGGGGCCGCGCGGATGGTAAACTGGTCAGCTCCATGGTTCAAAAGCTATTACAGTGATAATTTTATGACTTTCATGAAAATGGCGGTGATCGTTTCTTTATTTTTATCAGTTTCGGCATGCGCTACAACCTATAATCCCGCAACAGAAAAGAGTGAATTTATTTTTATAACCACACCCATGGAGGTCTCTATAGGCAAGGCAACCGCCTCGCAGGTATCCAGGGATTTTAAGATCAGTAAAGACAAGCAGAAAAATAACCGGCTCAAAGAAATAGGCGAGCGGCTTGCGGCCGTATCAGACAGGAAAGACCTGAAGTACCAGTTCTTTGTAATAGAAGACGAAAGCCTTAACGCCTTTACCACGCCAGGAGGATACCTGTATGTGAATTCCGGCCTAATGGATAAGGCCACGGATGATGAGCTTGCATGCGTCGTAGGCCACGAGATAGGGCATGTAGCCGCAAGACACGTGGCAAAAAAACTGCAGACTCAGATAGGCTACGATATTTTGATGAATATCGCCGCCCAAAAAAGCGGTGTATCAGAACTGCAAAAGGCCGCGTCTATCACCTATAATCTTGTGATGCTCGGCTACTCCAGGGAGGATGAGCTCTTAAGTGACAGGTTAGGGGTTAAATACGCCTATAAAGCAGGCTATGACCCCTATGCGATGGTATCTTTCTTAAAAAAATTACAGGCCGCGAATGAAGGGGATATGGGATTCATATTCCTCCGCAGCCACCCATATACATCCCAGAGAATAAAGATGATGGAGCAGCAGATACCAACGATAATAGAAAGGGCTGGAAAGCAAACTGCAATAGACAGCGTCGCGCAGGGTCAAATAAACACAGCGTCGCTGAAAGAGATAAGCGATGAGAAAAGACCGTTAAAGGTCATGTGTCCTGTATGCAGAAGGATATACCCCGGCACCACAAGATATTGCCCTTATGATGGCACGGAGTTAAAATGAAGGTTGTTGATCATACAGCCATATCCATAGTTACAGGCGGTCTATTGTATTATTGGACGCGTTCCCTGCATGGCCTGTTCTGGTTTTTGGCGGCGGGGATCTTTATTGACCTGGACCACTACTTAGACTATGCCAGGGAGTATGGCTTTAGTTTTAATTTTAGGAAAGTCTATCATACCTGTAAATATGGCCATACCTATTTCAAAAATTTGACCCTTATTTTGCATTCATATGAACTCGTGGCTATTCTATGGCTGGCTATATTTTTATTTGACCTAAATATATCATGGAAAGCCGCGGCTATAGGCCTTACATTACATATAATCATGGACCAAGCGGCAAACCCGCTTAAACCACTTGCGTATTTTCTTTGGTTCCGCATTGCCAATAATTTTGAAACAGAAAAGATGTATAAAAAAAAGGGGGTGTTATGTTAGGTATTGATAACAGACTCTTTGCCCGCATAGAAGGGGAGCTTGGGGTCAGGTATAGTCCGCAGGGCAGTGATAGAGAGTATTGCACAACGACAAAAAATATCAGCGGCGGGGGTATGAGAATATCCTTATTAAAAAAACTGGAACCAGGCACTATGCTTGATCTTGAGATATTCAAACACAGCACAGATCTTAAGGCAAGGTGCAGAGGGAAAGTGGTGTGGATATGGGGAGAGGACATGAACAATCAAAAGGAACAGATGCTTGAGGCAGGCGTAAGCTTTATCAATCACCAGCTGCTTCCCATAGGAAGGCTTATCGATTACTTAGAGAAAGAGGATACCTTAGGAATATCATGAAGCTCTTATCAAGATTATTCGAGTTAACAAAAAAGGAAGAGGACAGGCTTGTCAATGATCGCAGGGATTTAAAAAGATATGAAGTTCCCTTGAAGCTCAACTATTTAGATCCTCTCACAAAGATCCACGGAGAATCCCTCAGCAGGAACATCTCAAGAAGCGGCTTGAGATTTTCCGTGAGTTTCAAAATCCCGAGAGGCACGATGCTTGATCTAGTGATAGAGGACCCCCATAACAGCGCTTCTATAACCTCAAAGGCAAAGGTTATGTGGACAGAGGGGTTTATTACAGGGGACGACGCCGACGATGTCCTTTATGAAGTAGGCGTAAGGCTTTTGAAAAAAAGACTTTATTGACAAAGATGGAACTCCAAGACGACCACTATTGTTTTGCCTGCGGCCATCTAAATAAATGCGGCCTGAAACTTCAGTTTACTCTGGATAGAGAGAATAAGGCGATTGCGGCCAGGTTTATCCCTCAAAAAATACATCAGGGATTCAAAGACATTGTACATGGAGGCATTATAGGCCTGATACTTGACGAGTGCATGGTCAATCTGGTGTGGAAACTTGGGATATCCGCGGTTACAGCCGAGTATACCGTAAGATTATTAAGGCCAGCTGTCATAGGTAAAGGTCTGATCTTTTCGGCTAAGATTGTTAGTGAAAAAACAAAGATGCTGCTTGTAGATGGAGTATGCAGGGATGAGGGCGGGAAAAAAGTAGCTTTTTCCTCCGCGAAATGTATTAAGGTTTGATTCTTTCTATCTGCGTCATCCGCTGTCAGTATTATAACTCTCTGTGGTAATCATTTAAAAAGGCAGGTGAAAAATGAAGAAGATATTTAATATACTTTTAATTCTAATAGTGTTAATAGCAGTCGCGGCAATAGCCAGGGATCTGGTAATAAAAAAATTTGTTGAAAACATAGTATTAGTAACAACCGGCATGAAAATGGATATAGGCAAGTTAAAAGTGAGCGTGCCAAAGACATTTATAAGCATCAGGGATATGACTATATTAAATCCGGAAGGATTTAATGATAAGACGATGCTTAGCATGCCGGAGATATATGTTGATTATGAACTCCTGCCGTTACTTAAAAAAAAGGTGCGCCTGCAGGAGCTTCGTATAAATCTAAAAGAATTTGTAATAGTAAAGAACTCTAACGGCAAAACAAACCTCGAATTTTTAAAAAATCTCAAAGAAAAGAACAGGAAAGAGACGGGGCAAAAAGAGAAATCCGGCTCGCCCAAAATGGATATAGACAGATTATCTCTCAGGATAGGCAAGGTTATATACAAAGACTATTCGGGCGGGGGAAAGCCCGTTGTGTCCGAATACAACATAAACATAGACTCGAACTATAAAAATGTAAAAAACCCTGAGGAAATAATACAGATTATAGTGGCAAAGGCGCTGATGAACACCGCGATAGGAAGGCTTACGGATTTTAATCAGCTCAAAGAAATGCCTCTGAACGCGCTGGGCGAGGAAAGGAATATCCTTAAAAAAACAGTGGGCGATTTGAAAAACATCATAAAATCCCCATTTAAATAAAATGCTTTTTATCTCTTATCATGTATCAGGATTCAGACTTTTTATTGTTTTAGCTATACCAGCATTAATATTTTTTTGTTTTTATCTGTACAGCCTTAAAAGATATGGCAGGAAAATACATCGTTTTCGCGCGTATCATCTGGTATCTAGGATTTTTATGATTTATGTGTTTATCTTTTTTTTGTATCTTTTTTTTGGAATAAGGTTTTTACATACCTTAAAACCACTCCCGTAATTTTACGCTTGCGCGCTACATATGGATATTTTGTTCTTGGGCGGCACTTCAATAGACCTAATCCAGGATAGGCGAAAAACCGAGAGATTTTCTGCCTCGGTGGGCGGTTCTATAACAAACTCCGCTATTATAGCCGCGAAACTGGGCCTTGAAACCGCTATGTTGAGCAGGATAGGTAAAGATTCGTTAGGAGACTTTGCTGTTAGGTTTTTAGACTCTTGCGGAGTGAACATCAAGGGCATAATACAGGACCCGGCTATACGTACGCCCCTGGCAATAGCCAAGATTGACAAAAACGGCAATTCAATCTATGTTTTTTATAAAAATTCTCCAGGGGATTCAATAGTACCTTTGAATAATGCGCCAAAAAAAGGACTTGATTCCTGTAAAATCTTTCATTTTGGCTCGAGTTTTTCCTTTCAAAAAGAAACCTTTTTGGAGGCCTTGAAATACCTAAAATATCTTAGAAAAAGAGGTATTTTTGTATCTTACGACCCAAATCTCAGGCCATATGCCATAAATGACAAAAAAGGGGCAAAAACCCGGGTTTTACGGTTATTAAAACTGATAAATATGGCCAAGCTAAGTATTCATGACCTGGGATTCCTCGCAGGCCAAAAAGACCCCAAAAAAGGCCTGAGACTGCTTAAAAAACAGTTTAAATGCGAGTTTGTGCTGACTCTTGGCAACAATGGCTCAATTTATTTAGATAACCGCGGTAATTTTACAAAAGTTCCCGCCTTCAAGGTCAAAGTCGCTGATACAATAGGCGCGGGAGATGCCTTTACAGCCGCCATGCTTTATAAAATAGCCAAAATAGGGGAGAGCCGCTTCTTTGACAACATAAAACCCAATCTAATCTTTGCCTCAGCAGTCTCAGCCCTGGCCTGCATCAGAAAAGGCGCGCATCAAGGGTTAAAGAACCTAAAACAGGTCAATTCATTTCTCGCTAAACATGAGAAATGCTTAGCATATAGGCTTTTAGAGGGGCGATGAAAAAAATATTTACACTAATAATATTAATTTCAATCCTTTGCCTTTCCGGCTGTAATGCCATCCGTGTAGGAGGCAGCGGAAGAGTTGGAGACGTGAGCGGCTCTGGAGAAGTAATTATTCCAGTGCCTGATAGAAATTAAACCGATAAGGACAGGAGGCGTAATGACAGAAGAAGCCAAAAAAATTAGCGAAAAGGAGTTTTCAGAATTGATGTTTATTCAATATATTTTTGCTTTGACAAATTCAGGGATGCAGTATTTAGGAAAGATCATGAGCCCTTTGACCGGCAAGATAGAGAAGAACTTAGAGGCGGCGCAGGGGATAATTGAATTACTTTCGATGCTAAAGGAGAAAACAAAAGGAAACTTAAATGATACTGAAGAAAAAGTTATTTCAGATGGTATCGCCAATCTACAGCTCAATTATGCCGATGAAGTAAACAGGGCAGAAAAAGAGAATGAGCCTGAAAAGAAAAAAGAGTGAAGCCGCCACGCGCCCTATTTCTCAAATAACATCAGCGCCTATCCTTCTTGTCTCAAATAAAACCGGCAGGATCCGGGATTTTCCTATCTTAGAAGCTAGCGGCATGAAGGCAGGTCATTTTTTCCGATTACATCCCTCTGAACTAATCAAGCTTCCTCAGGGAAGCGAGCTTTTTATGCTGCCAGACAGGTTTGCGGTTGGCTATGATTCGGCATCTAAAAGGTTCGTCACAGTGGACGGATATTTCGCGGTAAGCGCGTTCATGTCCCCCGGATACGCTGTAACTTATAATAGCGCGTATACCGAAATAGGCCATCCTGAAATACTCCCTTTATTTTCTTACGGAGCTGTGGCTCTTTATAAAGGAGAATTTTATGTTGCTTCGGTAAGAGTTGACAGGGAATTGCGGCAGGATTTAAGACTCATGGATATTAGGCTTGTCAGAAATAATGTAAAATCATATAGAAAATTATTTCCCAAAAATAGGCTCGTGGAGCATCTTGAAGGATGCGCTCTGACGTACGGATGCCCCGCGGCGAAAAATTTTTTCCTGAAACGATACGAAGCGCCTCTTCCTACGTCACCATATTGTAATTCGGAGTGCCTGGGATGCATCTCTTACCAGAGAAAACCTCAGCCGTCTATAACCCAGCCGAGGATAAAATTTTTTCCTAACGCAAGAGAGATAGCGGATGTGGCGCTTTTTCATATAAAGAATGTTAATGACCCAGTAGTAAGTTTTGGGCAGGGATGTGAAGGCGAGCCTCTTTTGGCGGAAAAAACGATAAGAGAAGCTATCAAATTAATACGCAATGAAACACAAAAAGGTATTATAAACATGAATACGAATGCCAGCATACCTCGCGCCATAGAACGGCTGTTCGATGCCGGGCTCAATAGTATAAGGGTAAGTCTTAATAGCTGCCGCGAAGAATATTATCTAAGATATTACAAACCTAAAGGGTATCGATATAAAGATGTCCTGCGCTCTATTGAAATAGCAAAAAAGAAAAAAGGGTTTGTATCTCTGAATTATCTTACCATGCCGGGTTTTACGGATTCATGGCGCGAATTGTCATCTCTTGAAAAGCTGATAGAAAGATACAGAATAGACATGATTCAGTGGCGCAACCTGAATTATGATCCTCTAAGATATTTTGAAAAACTTAAGGCCGGGATAGACAATGACAGCACACTCGGCATAAGAGAAGCGATATTTTATTTAAAAAAGAAATTCCCAGGCTTAATGATAGGTTATTTCAACCCTTCAAGGGGTAGAATTTCACTCAACTCCCTCTCGCTAAAAAGGAGAGGGTAAGGGCTTGTCTTACAGTTAAGAGGACAGGTTCCCGATTGAATCGGTAAACGTTTCCAAGGTCTCCAAGGTCATCCAAGATCAGGATTATGCTACACTTTAAAAAAGTATTCAGTTTTAAGGTTCTTATATCAGCATATCTCGTGTTTCTAATGCTGTGCAGTGGCTATTCTCATGCGTATTCTGATTTTTCATTAAGGGTCCCTATGAGCCAGGATACCTACCAGCGCATAGCGGAAAGCATAGAAAAACAGCTGGAAAGATATTTTACGGAACACGAAAGACCGACATTTACAGTTTGGGTCGTGTGCAATCAGAACAGGGAAAGAAGCCCGATAGTCGCCTCTATTATCAGTAGCAAGATCCCTGAAGGCCTCAGGAAATATATCACGATCGAGAGTTACGGCATAAGGGTTGTTGAATCGGACGAGTACGTTGACGCGGCTGTAGTTCATGATAGCCTACTACGGAATCATATCCCTCTGCAGATTCCCTATGATGACATCGATAAACCTGACCTGGTGCTTGTTATGACAGAAAGCCAAAGAAGAACACTTGTGGCCATGGGGTTTCCTGACAGTAGGGTTAAAATGGTGGTGGAAGAGAAGGACCTTTTCATAAAAGGCATTGACTATGACGCCTTCAGGGAAAAGATAAGTGGAGACATAGGCATAATCATGCAGCCCATCCTGTCCGCGTACATCGAAAAGATACGTCAGGAATCAAATAATAGCAGATTAGCGAAATAAGAAAATCCTGATTTCATCATATGCCTGAAGGACCGTTTTTTAAAAACGAGGATCTTGCCTATTTTGAAGCTTGTTTTAACCCTAGAAAAGCATTAGAATATAAATACTTATCAATGAGGCGGTTTATGAAACATTTATTTGGAGGATAACTAAAATGACACAAGAGCCGAGTTTGGAAGGGGGTTTTGTGAGCAATGATATTAAATTTCCTAAAATATGGGCGGGTTATATCTTTGCCGTTTTATTTTTTATCTTTGAAATAGTGGAATTAAGCATTCATCCAGATTTAGCAGAAAAAACGCCAGACCCTTTAATTATTATAATATCTATAGGGGCCTATATTTATTGGCTTTTCTGTGTCTATAAAATACACAATATACTTGATAAAGTAACTATGCATAAATATCCAATACCAAGCTGGAAGGCGGTCGTATATCATTTTATACCATTCTATAACATCTTTTACTGGATATTTAAATGGCCTGGGGGAATAGTTAATTTTATAAATAACGCCGGCAAAACTAAAATGTTGAAAAAATGGCTGCCAGGCCTTCTATTACTTTGCGGAATGCTAACAGGAAGAGTGATAGATGGCGCAGTGGGGTTAGCGGTGATTTTTTATGTGCTTAGCTATTTGGTAAAGAATATGAAAAAGGTATTAAGAGAGGCTACTGTACCAATAGAGTCTCTTAAATAATAGAGGAGAGCCAAAAGAGTATGCCTGTGAGAGGCTTTTTTACTAAAGGGAGCTTAAATGAAATGGCAATGAACAATCATGCTAATATTAATACTTTTTTAGTTATATTTACTACACAGAATAATTATAGTCTCTATAAAAAAGAAAGGGGGTAATCATGGCAAATTGCGTAAAGGTAAAAGAATTGGTTATAACAACGATGAATAGGGCTGGCATGCTTTCAGAGGTAACTTCTGTAATGGCATCTAACGGCATAAATATCACCGCGTTATGCGCCTACACAATGGAAGACAATGCCATATTCATGATCCTGACCAGTGATAATAAAAAGGCAAAAGCGGCCGCTGAGAGCAAAGGCTGGAAGATCGAAGAAAATGAGGTAGTTGCGCTAGACCTGGCTGACAAGGTAGGTGCGGCAAAAGAAATCGGAGATAAGCTAAAGGCAAAGAATATCAACCTGTCATACTGCTATGGCACCACATGCGCCTGCGCGACTGACTGCGCATGCAGGCTGGTACTTAAATCAGACGATAACGACGCAATAATAGCAGCCCTAAAATAAGAGTGATTAATGGGGACGTCTTACTGCGCTATAACAGTTTATAAA